>JAUNVE010000033.1 GCA_030537795.1 Actinomycetaceae bacterium | reverse complement strand
GAACCATGGATATTACAGTTGTCGGACGCAATGCCGAAATTCACCCGAACTTCCGCGAATATGTTGAAAGTAAAGTAGCGAAAGTTCCCCAGTTTTACCCGCGAGCTCAACGAATTGACGTGGAACTGACTCACGAACGTAATCCGCGACAAGCTGAAACGGCGGAACGAATAGAACTGACCGTTTTTGGTAAAGGCCCCATTATCCGCGCCGAAGCATCGAGCTCTGACCGATACGCCGCCGTCGACATTGCATCTGGAAAACTGTACGAGCGACTGCGTCGCGCTCGTGATCGCGCAAAAGACCACCGACGCCGCTATAACAAGCCGATTGCCCAAGACCTCGGTGGTATTGTGCCCGAAGAGGTGGAGCCAGCCGTCGAAGAACAAGCTCCGGTCGAGGACAAATTGCGGTCCGCTTCCGACCTCAAACTCGGAGAGGCTCGCGAGGAACAGCTCGGCGATTCGCCCGTTATTGTCAGGCAGAAGCTGCACGAAGCCGAACCTATGACAGTGGATCAAGCACTGTACCAAATGGAACTGGTGGGTCACCCGTTCTTCCTATTCATTGACTCTGAGACGAATCAACCCTGCGTTGTATACCACCGTGAAGGCTGGACCTACGGCGTTATACGACTCAATACTGTCGTTGCATAAATTACCCAATAAAAGCCGGGCCCAATCCGCGGGCCCGGCTTTTATTCAACCCAATCACTATTAGGGGTTTACAATAGATAAGACTGTGCGCACTGCACGAGACTTTTGTCCAACCATATGGGAGAAACGTGTCTATCTTCGATAGGATCCTACGCATCGGTGAAGGCCGGGCGCTCAAAAAACTCGATCAGTTAGCCGACCAAGTTGACGCGCTCGAAGACGATTTTCGCGCCCTCACCGACGAGGAACTCAAGGCGAAAACTCATGAATTCCGCCAGCGGTTAGAAGAAGGTGAAACGCTCGACGACCTCCTCATCGAAGCATTTGCCACCGTTCGTGAGGCCGCCGATCGCGTCCTTGGGCTACGACCCTTCCACGTGCAGATTGTTGGTGGAGCCGCCCTCCACCAAGGCAATATTGCGGAGATGAAAACCGGTGAAGGCAAGACGCTGGTGGCAACGCTACCGGCCTACCTGAGGGCACTTTCTGGAAAAGGTGTGCACGTGGTTACGGTGAACGATTACCTTGCCTCCTATCAGTCTGAACTCATGGGGCGCGTATATCGGTACCTTGGTCTGACCTGTGGATGCGTCTTAGTCGGACAGACACCCGCGCAACGCCGCGAGCAGTACAACTGCGATATTACATACGGAACCAACAATGAGTTTGGATTCGACTACCTGCGCGACAATATGGCGCAAGTTCCCGAAGAAATGGTGCAGCGCGGACATAATTACGTCATCGTTGACGAGGTCGACTCGATCCTCATTGACGAAGCTCGTACTCCGCTGATTATTTCCGGCCCGGCTACCGGAGATGCCGATGAATGGTACCCAACTTTTGCGCGTATCGCCCGCCAACTCGAGCCGGAACGAGACTACGAAGTCGACGAAAAGAAACGAACCATCGGTATTCTTGAGCCCGGTATCGACATTGTAGAAGATGAGCTGGGAATAGATAATCTCTACGAGGCGGCGCATACTCACCTGATTGGCTACCTCAACAACGCGATTAAAGCGAAGGAACTCTTTAAGCGCGATAAAGACTATATTGTCACCGACGGTGAAGTGCTCATTGTCGATGAGCACACCGGGCGGGTACTGCCAGGGCGTCGTTATAACGATGGTATGCACCAGGCGATTGAAGCCAAAGAGGGCGTCAAGATCCAGGCTGAAAACCAAACACTCGCCACCATCACATTGCAGAACTACTTCCGTTTGTATCCGGAAGGATCGCGTGCCGGTATGACCGGTACCGCTGAAACCGAGGCGGCAGAATTCGCTTCCACCTACAAGATAGGCGTTATTCCTGTTCCCACGAATATGCCGATGATTCGCGTTGACCAGCCCGATCTCATCTATCCCACATTTGAAGGAAAGATGAAAGCGGTGGTGGACGATATAGAACAACGTCACCGCAAGGGCCAGCCGGTGTTGGTTGGTACAACATCTGTGGAGAAGTCGGAACTGGTGTCGCGTATGCTCAAAGAAAAGCGTGTTCCGCATGAGGTGCTCAATGCGAAACAGCACCAGCGTGAGGCTGCTGTCGTTGCGATGGCTGGTCGTAAAGGAGCGGTAACTGTAGCGACCAACATGGCTGGGCGCGGCACGGATATTATGCTCGGTGGAAATGCGGAGCATATCGCGGTGGCTGAAATGACAGCGCGTGGTTTGGATCCGAAAGAAGACTCTGAAGAATACGAAGCCGCCTGGCCCGAGGTGCTCGAAAGTGCCAGAAACGCAGTTGCCGCCGAACATGACGAAGTGATTGAGCTCGGCGGGCTTTACGTGCTGGGAACAGAGCGGCACGAGTCACGCCGCATCGATAATCAGTTACGAGGTCGTTCAGGACGCCAGGGGGATCCGGGTGAGTCACGGTTCTACCTGTCGATGGAAGATGATCTCATGCGCTTGTTTAATGCCGGACTCGCGCAACGGATCATGGCTTCTGGCTCCTATCCGGAGGATATGCCGATTGAATCCAAGATGGTATCGAAATCTATCGCATCAGCTCAATCGCAGGTCGAGGCTCGCAACTTTGAGATTCGCAAGAATGTCCTGAAATATGACGATGTTATGACCGGGCAGCGTGAGACTGTCTACGATGAACGGCGTCGAGTGCTGGAAGGTGAAGACATGGGAGCGCAGATGCGCTTCTTCATGGAACAACTCATTAAGGCTATTGTCGCCCAGTTCACCGCCTCTGATTCTCCCAGTGAGTGGGATTTAGACGGACTTAACGACACCATGCACGAATACTATCCGGCGACTATCACCCCCGATGAAATTGTTGAAGCTGCCGGAGGGGAACTCAGTGTTTCGCCAGCAGACTTCGAATTTGAGTACACGGCTGATATTCATGCCGAATACGACAAACTTGAAGAACAGTTGGGGGAGAATCCACTGGCGTTGGATCAGTTAGGCGAAGAACCGATGCGTGTACTAGAGCGCCGAGTAGTGCTCGCAACGGTTGATCGACTGTGGCGTGGACACCTTTATGAAATGGATTACCTAAAGGAAGGTATTGGCCTGCGCGCCATGGGCCAGCGTGACCCGCTGGTGGAATACGGTGCGGAAGGCGCCCAGATGTTTACGGCCATGATGGAGCGAATCCGCGAGGAGGCTGTCAAACAGGCATTTTCCTTCGCTGGACAGTTCGAGATGGCCCGACGCCAGGCTGAAAAACAGGCAGAAGAGGCCGCCGTCAGTGCGGAGGACCCAGCTGATAAGGCGGCGGCACATCAGGTACCTCAAAAGCGGGCTCGTGTAACAGCTACCAGTGCTGCCAAGACGGCCTCTGCATCGATTATGGGCGATGTGGGGCACCGCACGATGGGGGCAATCCGCATGTCTGGACCGGCTGGAGCCGGAGACCCCGACGGAATCCCCGACACCTTTGGAGGCGGAGCGAAAAAAGCTACCCCTGCTCGTGGAGGAACCGCGCAGTCAGGCAATACGGGAGGTCCAAATCGCGCGGCGCGTCGAGCGGCCAAGAAGCGCAAACGCAAGCGTCGCTAACTACGCTATCTCGATAGCCGTCACTATCCACTGACTGCGGGTGGCTTCAAGCCGCACGCTTACCCCGCGCGAGCGCTTTCCAACGGCTATGACATGCGTGGTTTCAGCCACCGAATCGGTGACGAGACAAGTACGCGATGAGCGCGCAATTGGACTGGGGGAGGGTTTAGCGGCCCCGTTGATGCGTCTATTTAACGCAATGCGCCGACGTAGAGCATCGAAAATTTCGGGCGTTACCCATCGCTGAAGTTGAAAAATATTCCGTTTTCCCGAAAGTATTTCGATGGTAGCAAGAGCAATCGCGCGCCCCCACATGGAAGGATCGGGCAATGCGGGTGCGGATGAAGCAATTGGCTCCGCTGACGCTGAATAATCCCACGATACATCGATGTTTTGCCAGTGGTCTGTGCGGTGCGTGGGTCTGGGAAGACGGTTTTTAACCCCGAGAACAGACTGGGTAACCGGTCGGCTTTTCACCCCTGCTGTAACGGTGCTCATGAATTCCCCCTTTCGGGAAGTTCGAGTTCTTGTCCGGGAAGAATCAGATGGGGAGAGTCGCCAATGCTCTCTCGGTTACGGTCGTATATCGAACGCCAATAGGTATCAATGGCTGCGGCATCTGAAGTCTTGAGTTGTTGGGCGGCGATACTCCAAAGACAATCTCCGCTTTGCACGATGTACCGGTGCGCCGATACGTTGTGATCGTCAGCGACTTGGAGGCCGCGGATCGCATTTTCTTCGGGCGATAACGCCTCGACTGGAGCCGCGGATGTAATCTCTCGATTCGGCGTTGCTGTGGATGTCGTGGCAGGAGCGGCCCAACTGAGATCATCCGGTATTTCACTGGCTATCGTGGGAGATGCAGTGCATAGCGTCATGGCCGCCACTAATGTACTTATGCGGCGACGGATTAATGGCCGGGCAAGAGGCGATAGGGCTCGAGAAGCTAGCAGTGACAATGATTCGGTACGGCGATGGTGCCGATAGCGATATAGGACGACTTCTGTGGCAATCAGCGATGCGGCAGTCCATGCGGTTATGATCGCAGCGCCGAAAGAGAAGATGGCGACAATCGGATTCCACAGCGTTGAAGTAGCCGGGGGAGATGACGTCAAAAGGGCTGCCGGTGTACTAGATAGCCAAGCCAGGGTGCGGCGTGATTGCGACAAGAGTTCCACCGAAATCCACAGCAGTAGCGCGGTCAATAGGACGGTGGTGGCAAGGAAACCATACTGGTTTAGACCGGTGCGAAAGGAACTCATGGCGCTTGTCCTTTTCAGTTCATATCAGTTCGTGTTGATTCATCATGGCAGATGCGTTTTCGTCTTGTCAATACCTAATTTCGCAGATCTGGATACGTGCGCCGGTTACGTCTGATTCAATAGCCCAATGGACCTCACTCGATTATTCGCGGAGCTCGAAGGGCGGCTTGAGGCGCAGATACGCGAGGAAAGTCGGGAAGAAATAGGTGAATTCGCCGAAGCTGAGCTCACCTCAATAACCTTGGCAGCTCGTTTGCGCGCCCAAGTCGATCAAACAATCACCGTCCAATCCTCGGCGGGCGAGACCTTAACCGGGATAGTGCGCGATGTGCGCGCGCAGGCTCTGGTGCTGAGCACGCTTCGCGGAGACAGTATCGTTCATATCGAGGCGTGTGCCAGCATAACTCCCTTAGGGCGTGCTGTTCCGCACTCCAGCCAAGTGGAGTCTCGATTGACATTTCGCCATGTATTGCGTCAGATAGCGCGTGAACGTATGCGCGTTACAGTGAGCGCCGGTCAGTCATTCATAGTGGGGTATATCGTTGCTGTCTACCGCGACCACATTGACGTGCGCGCAGACACCGGTGTGATAAGCGTTGCTATCTGCCACATCTTTGCGGTCACCCAAACTGGAATCTAGCCGGCGCGTTAGGGCATCTGCTACTCAGTGGTATCAAAACCCTAATTCAATTCGCTTTTCAGGATTCTCTCGCGGGTTTGTTGGTACTGTTCGGCGATGTATTTTTCCAACTGCGCCTCCTCGACTCGCCACTGTCTCTTGCCGCCAATCTGAATCGCCGGCAACTCTCCGCTAGTAACGAGAGAGCGAGTAGCAGACATGGACAAATTCAGGATTTCGGCAACGTCAGCAAGTGTCAGAAATCGAGGAGTCATAGTCATATGATGCCACTTGCCAACGGTTGATGCTAGTTGGCATAGGTTGTTGTGGATACGTAGATCGTGGTGTATCAAATCTGAGTCAGATAAGACGAAAATATAAAATAAATCTGTGGATAAGCCCACCGCCACGTTAGCGTCGTGCATGATTAATCCATGACTCCCTCCACCCGACGTACAACGCATTCTCGCCGTTCACGTAGTGTTTGGCGAGATTCCCGCTTCCTCCTGGGAGTGGCTTTGATTATCGCCTCCGTCGCTATGACGACATGGATCGTCAATCGCGCCACTGAAGGCGAGGAACTCTATCGACTCAACGCGGATATAGCGCTGGGGCAGCCCATTTCGATCAACCAACTTGTTCCGGTGGAAGCTCGCACCGGTTCTGATGCCTACATCCGCGTGGGCGCCCTCCCGGATACTCCCATCGCCACGCGGTCGCTTTCCAAAGGAGAACTGTTGCCAAGTGCAGCGGTATCTTCCACTGCGCAAAGCGGCCGCCGACAAGTGGTTATTGAAGTCTCTTCGCGGATTCCTTCGAGCGTCGACATCGGTGACCGAGTGGAAATCTGGTCGGTGCGAAACGAAACCGTTATCGGCGATGCAGCCGAAGAACCGCTTGTGATTACTCGTGAGGCGATCGTGTTAACGGTAACCGAAACTGACGTGGGACTCGGGGTTGAACACCAGCGCTCGGTCGAAGTATCTGTTCCCGAAGCAGATTTAGCTCATTTATTAACGGCCACTGGGGCAGATGCCCGTCTCGTTATTGTCCCTATGGGGTAAATATGTCTGTGCAAAGTGTCATCGTGTGGTTACGCGAACCTTTTGAGGCTGAGGTCGTGCAAGAACTCAATGCCTATACCTCAAAATTCAGTGTTGTTCGCCGCTGTGCCGACTATCTCGAAGCAGAAGGCGCCATCAATGCCGGCCTCGGCCAAGTACTGATCGCCAATGCGCAGGCGCCGGGAATCGACGCTGATTTCATCGATCGCGTACATGCCAATAATGTCTTCGTACTACTTGTTTGCGACGATTCATTGGATACCCCCAGCATCGGAGAAGATGCTCGCTGTGAGGGCAACAATGCACAAGATGTGGTTGCGACCTTGACCACGGGCCTGCAGGACTGGCTTTTTGGCGGCGAGACTGAAGCGCCCGCGCAACTGCCACCCGCACCCGACATAGAAGAAGACACGCCCGGTCGCATAATGGTCGTATGGGGAACCGCCGGTGCGCCGGGACGATCGACAATGTCGATCAATTTGGCTTTACGGCTAGCCGGTCTTCAACGCCCCGTCACACTCGTCGATGCTGACGCCAGGGCGCCGTCCCTTACACAAATGTTAGGTTTTGAACTCGACGCTTCCGGTTTAGCGGCAGCCGCCTCTTTACGGCAACGCGGACTTTTGGATCGCGCAGCACTGCGAGGCTTGCGTACGCCAATTAATAAACATGCGCATATTTTGACTGGCCTAACCCAATCTGATCGGTGGCATCAGCTCCGGCCTGAATCGGTGGGGGAGATCATACGCACACTATCGCGTATGGGAGATGTGGTGGTAGACCTCAGTGACGGACTATCACATGAAGATCCCGCCCAATTGACGTTTGTTCCCAGTCGTGAGGATCTCAACTTGGAGATTCTTCGCTTAGCTGATCTAGTGATTGTGGTTGCCCGTGCTGATGCTGTCGGTTTGACGCGTTTAGCGCATTTAATGGACGAATGTGACGAACGCGAAGTCTCGGTTGCTTTGGTAGTCATTAATCGGGCGAGAGTAAGTGCTGCCGGAGTGCGTGCTCATGATTCGATACGCGCAGTTTTACGTACGGTTTTACCGGGTGTGCCCCACGTCATTGTTGATGAATCACCCGATGTCGATGAGGCTGTTTTACGCGGCATGTCGGTCGACGAACTCCACCCAGATTCGCGCTATGTTCGGAGCATTGATGACATTATTTCCACTGTCGGAATTGCCACTATTCCCGCTCCTAGACCGAGATCTCGATTGCGAGGTCGGGTTTTTCGCAAACGCGCTAAGCCTCGCGGTCGTCACGGCAGACGAATCCGTCGCTAGAGGCGGAAGTAGACTGCGGTAAACCATTGACGGCAGCTTCCCGCTCTATCTTCTCAGGCAAAACAGCACGCGGTAGGGTGGGGAAAACCAGGTTTTCGTGACACACTGGCAATATGCGCGTATTTTTACCACTTGTTCCTCATGAGCTACGAGCTGATGCTCTCCCTATCCGCACTGCCGCTATCCCCGCGGCGGAAAAAGACGGTGTTGACCGGGAGCTTGCTGAATACGATGCAACTATAGATGCCTCTATTCAATGTCTCGAACTCATTCGCGAAGCGGCGGCGGGACCGTATCGGCGATTGGTGGCGGCAGTGGATGTGAAAACCGCGCGTGACACCGAAGAAGTAGCGGTGACCTGGGATTGGGTCAGTGCCATACTCGTGGATGGTGACGACGCCCAAAATGCGGTGCGGCACGCCTGCGAGGCGACAACCCAAGAAGAAGCTGATGCCGCAGTTGCCACCGTACTTGACCACGCGCTTGAATGGTTCAGCACCGAGGAGCGTCTGGCACTTGCTGATGCTCTCCTACCGCGCGACGGTGATTTTTAGCCCATTGGCTAGCCCACCACTACAAGTGTTGACCCGCCCTCAGGCAATTTAGAGACTACGATGCCGTCATGAATGCGGCGACGCATTTCTTCCACGTGGGAGACGATACCAACGGTTCGACCGGTATCCCGCAAATGCTCAAGCCCCTGCATTACCTGGTCAAGTGTACTTTGATCGAGGTGGCCAAAACCCTCATCAATGAGCATGGTGCGAAATTCAATGCCGCCAGCTTCGGATGACACGACCTCGACAAGACCGAGAGCCAACGCCAAAGAAGCGTAGAAGGTTTCGCCGCCGGAGAGAGATTTGGGAGGTCGGAGGGAATCGGTTTCAAAATCGTAAACGGCCAGGCCAAGTCCAGCAATCTGCTGGGATGAGCCCAGGTCAACCGATACTCGCCGCAATTCGTAGCGGCCGGAGGAGAACTGTGCGAGATAAGGATTCGCCGCGGCTAGCACATCCTCAAAACGTGACATCAGTACCCACGTGCTCAGCGGCACCCGATGGCCGCCCTCGATGGTGGCGCCAGAGGCCAGTTCAGCCAGACGACGAATAGGACCTGTGCTTTCTTCGATTTGGCGCAGGGAATCTATACTCTCGGTTAAACGTGCAATCTCTTTGCGTAGTTGTTTGAGCCCTTCGCGGTGTGAGATAACGGCTTCTTGCGCGTTTTGAAACTGCGCGCTGACCCGGTCAACGGTACGGGCAAGAGCAGTTGGATCGGCAGATTGGCGTGCGTAAAGGTCGGCCTTTTCAAGATCGTCGAGACGGGTAACAATACGGGTGGAACGCTGGTCGAAATCGGTAATACGATTGTTCAGATCATCCATTTCCTCACGTGGTAGTGAGGCCGCACAGGCTTGCTCTGCGCTGGAAAACTGGGATTCCTTCAGCGCTTTCTTAAGATGTTGAGAGGCGGTAGCCAGAGAATCACGGGCATTTGTGCGGGCTTCTAGCGCTCGCTGGACGCGACGTATTCGCTCGCGCTGTTCGGTGATGGCCAACAGGCGCGCTCCCACCGTTTCGTAGCTTGCGCGGAGCCGCTCGACCTGCGCGGTTTCGTCGGTAATGGCTTTATTAATGGTTTCTTGCTCTAAGCGCTGGGCAGTCAGTTCCACATCAAGTTCATTGAGTGCGGTGCGATCGTCATGGAAATCCTCCTGCGCCTGTTCGTAGAGTGCGCTAAGACCTTGCAGTTGTTCATCAATGGCTTCTAGCGCAGCCAGAGTATTTCCTGCGTGCTCACGAGACAGTTCGAGTGTGCCGCGGTCAGCCCCAACCAGGTCGTTGAGCTCCGCAATACGCCGAGTAGTAGCGGTTTGTTCCGCTAGCGCTTTACCAACTTCGGTATTGGCTGTGGCGAGAGCAGCTCCCGCTGCCTCGAGAGACTCTGCAGTGACTTCCTCCACTTCGGTGGAAGCCGGAGCGGGATGGGTGGCGCTACCGCAGACAGGGCAGGCGGAGCCTTCCTCCAAATGCCGCGCGAGGCTGGCTGCGTAGTTATCTCGCCAGCGCTGTTCTAGTTTTTCGACTACGTCTTCGCACCGAGCCTGCTCTTTGCGTGCCGCCACGATCTTATCCGCAATGGTCAGGAGCTTTTCTCTCAACTCGTTTGCGGCATCGAGATTTCCTAAACGAGTATCAAGATTGCGAACCTGCTCACGGGCTGCTTCAAGCCCTTCAACGCGTTTTTTCATATCGGCTATCTGCTCTTTAACCTTGGCTAATGCAGATGGTGCTTCGATGAGGGTTGCGGCCAGAGGCTCACGTTTCTGAGTCAACTTCGCGATGCTCTTGGTGAGTTCTTCAGCACGCTGATGGTGGGAAGCAAGCGATTTTTCGGTTGTGTTGGCCCGCGTCAAGTCGGCGATAGTTTCAGATAACTCATCGATAATCGTGGAGAGCATCTCGGAATGGGGGACGGGGGAGTCGGCATCATCGAGTTGAAGTCGGACGCGTTCATCTCCCAGCGCCTCGATGCAGGCCAGGTACTCTTCTTCACGACGTTCGCTCTCTTGCCGTGCCTGAATCTGCGCTTCGATGGCCACCGCTACGGCCTGGGCGTTGCGCGCCTGCGTCAACTTGATGCGCTGGTTATCAACCTCCGGACGTTCTGCGTCGAGTTTTTCGTGCTCCTTGCGCAGGATCTCCCACTGCTTGCGTGCTTCAATAATTCGGCGGTTTTCTGCTTGCGTTGCTGCTAGCTCTCGACGGTTGGCTTGCGCCTTTTCGAAAGTGCGGATAAGGGATTCATATTTTTGAATATGAATGGATTCAAGTTCTTTCGCTGCCGACGCGGCCTCATCGAATTGTCGCAGTGAACACAGTCCGGCAATGTCGGTGGATAGCGACATGCCGGCATGCTCGGTGAGAGTCAACTGATGATCGTATTCTTCGAGGGCTTCACGTGCGCGGGAACGAAGCTTATCGGTGAACACTTCGAAGTTATCGGTACGAAAAATCTCCTGCAGCACGGCCTTGCGCTCGGCTGGTGCCGAGCGGATAAACTCCGCGAACTTTCCCTGCGGCAACACAACCGTTTGAAGGAACTGATCCTCCCCGATACCGACAATGCGTGCAACCTGGGTATTCACTTCTCGAATTCGCGATGTCAGTGTCTGTCGTGAGACTTCCTTATCATCATCAAAGGTCACTTTTTCTAATACGGCAGTGGCCGGCGTAGGATGCTTATTTCCCTCTTTGAGATAGCTCGGGCTTCGTACTACCTCATAAAATCCCGAATTGACTTCAAATAGGAGCTTGACAAAGCTCGGTGTCTTTGGGGCCGCATAGTCAGAGCGCATGCGATCCATCGACGAGGTGGCGCGCCCTCCAGCTACCGTCCCGTACAGCGCGAAAGTAAGGGCATCGATAATCGTTGACTTTCCCGAGCCGGTTGCTCCCCGCATGAGGAATAGACCGGAGGCGTCAAAACGCGAAAAATCAATCGTATGTTGGCCGGCAAAAGGACCGATACCGGAGAACTCCAGGGTAATGAGTCTCATGATGCATCGGCCTCCATCCGCATCTGCGTCCACGTGTGTTCAATAATCGCTAGCTCGGTTTCATTGGGGGCTCGTCCTAATGCATGACGGAAGAAAGCGACAGTCATATCCATGGGATCGACGTGGGCGCGAGGCATATGAGCCCCCAGTTCGCGTGAAAATCCCGTATGGCGGATAACGAGAGCCTTCGGATAAACCGCTCTCACCTTGGCGAAGAGATGATCTGGGCGCACTAAATCAGTGACTTCTACGCTGACGTAGGCATGCTGCGCCCAAGACGGTGCTTGCTCCGTGAGCTCCTGCAAAGTACCCGCTACTTGGCGCAACTCATAAGTTTGGGGAACATCGACATATTCGACACGGGGCCGCGTATCTTCGAGGGAAATAATCGAGGTCGTTTTATGGTCGTTAGCCTCTGAAAAAGAAAACGGCATCGGAGAGCCGCTGTAGCGAATAGGAATGCTCGCGCTAATGTCTTGTGGACGATGGAGGTGACCGCAGGCCACGTAATCGAGTGGCCGTGCGGCGGAGGTTTCTCCACCGAGGTTCTCAAAAGTCGAGACGAAAACATTCTGGGCGCCGCCGACGGAAATATCCCGTTCCGAATCAGATGCTGAACCGCCCGCAATGAAAGCATGGACCATGGCAATGGCGCGACCGGGCCGCTGCTCCATATCGGTGGCAACTCGCCGCAAAGCCGCCGCCATCACAGCATCATGGGATCGCTCGAGCAGATGCGCAGAGTCATCCCCCGGTTCCTTTTCCGCCAAGGCTCGACGTGCGACGTCTGGTTCGAGATAGGGGATTGAATAGACATTAACCGCATCAGGACCGGCTCCAAATACCGTGGGCTTGCCGATTCGAGCTAAACGAGACACAATCTCGATACGCTCGCGGAACAGTTGCGCACCAAACCCGAGCCGCGTCGCCGAATCATGATTGCCCGGAATCAGTACCACACGGGTATGTTCAATAAGCCGGCTGAGGGCGTCCTCCAGTAATTCTATTGATGTGGTGGAGGCAATCGCACGATCGAATACATCCCCCGCCAGCAGAAGGCCATCGGGTTTGACATCCTTGGTCAACTCAACCATATGGTCAAGAAAACGTTCTTGAAAAGGCTCCAAAGACACGTCGTGTAGGACGCGCCCGAGATGCCAATCCGCCGTGTGTATAAATCTCATAATGTCAGGGTAAGGTGAGCCACTGACAACTGAAGCATTTTAATCGTCTCCCCAGTTCAAGCGCTCTAATATTTCATCGTGTAATAAGCCATTTGTCGCGAGCGCATGCCCACCCCACGGCCCCTCATCGCCCAGCAGGGATGTGAAGCGCCCCCCGGCCTCTTCCACAATCGCTACCAGGGCGGCCATATCGTAGGCTTCCAATTCTGGTTCTGCCGCCGCGTCAACCGTACCTTCGGCCACCATCATGTAGGACCAAAAATCACCGTAAGCGCGCGTGCGCCACAGCTGTCGCGTCAAGTCTAAGAACTCGTTGAGGCGCCCGGCACCTTCCCACCCCTCCAGCGAAGAATAGGACAGTGACGCTTCGCTCAGCGTGTCGATCTGTGAGACGCGGATGGGGCGGTTGCGCAGTAGCGATGTTCCCGTAAAAGCACCCTGACCCTGCGCGGCCCACCAGCGTCGTCCCAGTGCCGGAGCGGAGACCACGCCGGCCACTACTTTGCCATCTTCCACCAGACCAATCAGCGTCGCCCACACCGGAACCCCGCGCAGAAAATTCTTGGTGCCGTCAATAGGATCAATCACCCACACCCGTGACGAACGCCCGGTTGTGCCCATCTCCTCGCCGTAAACGCTATCGCGAGAACGTGAGGCTGCCAGCTGCTTACGGATAATTTCTTCGGCGGAACGATCCGCATCTGTTACCGGCGTGTGATCCGCCTTGGCTGATACTTTCAGATCCGTTGAGCGGAAACGATCCATCGTCACCGCATCTGCCTGATCGGCGAGAACATGTGCGAGTCGGAGATCATCATTGTAACGATTCTTAGCATTCATGCATTCCACGGTACCCGAGTCGCGGACGAAAACCCGTCATTAAGCTAGGCTTGCCGTTGTGGGAAATACAGCGAAGTTTTTACTAATAGGATCTCGGCAGCAAGAAGACATTGCGCAATCGGAGTATGAAAAGTTTCTTCAATACACCGGATTAGGCCCCGACCAGCTGATCCGCTTGCGTTTAGATAAGGAACCGATGCCCGATCTCGTCCTCGATGATTGGGCCGGCATTATCCTGTGCGGTTCGCCCTTTGATTCCCTTATTCCAGAGGATGAAAAGTCGGATCTCCAAAAGCGAGTTGAAGCGGAGATATTCCGGCTACTTGACGATGTCATTGTTGCCGATCACCCTTTTATGGGCGTATGTTACGGCGTCGGTACTGTTCTGGCTCACCAGGGCGGCCTCATTTCCAACAAATATGCGGAAGAAATTTCGGCGCCGCTACTGACCCTCACTGAGGACGGACGTGCCGATCCTATAACGCGCGGTATGCCACCGACATTTCATGCGTATGTGGGCCATAAAGAGGCCTGTGAAGTTCTCCCTCCCCACGCTACGCTCCTGGCCACAGCACCATCGTGCCCGGTTCAGCTATTTAAAGTGGGGGATAACGTATACGGCACCCAGTTCCATCCCGAACTCGACTGGCCGGCGCTGTATATGCGCATTATCGCCTACGCGCAGGCAGGCTACTACGCAGTTGATGAACAGCAACGCATTATCGACAACTGCGAAGCCACCGACGTAAGTCAGGTTCACCAGCTATTGCGTAACTTCGTTGAAATTTACGGGAAGAGTTAGTTTTCCCAGGGGCGTTCCTGCGCGGATTTTAGGCTTGCGAGGAGACGACGAATAGAGCCGACGCGGTCACGGCGGTAGCGTGAATCTGTCGTGTCAGTGGCATTCGCAATCCAATCATCGAGGGCGCAGTCGACAGCGGCATCGATGTGATCGCAGCCGCGCGGACAGTTGTCGGTAACCTCGCGAATTTCGGGAAAAGCCGAAATGACGGTATCGGGATTCACATGCGCCAATCCGAAGCCGCGAACTCCGGGAGTATCGATAACCCAGCCGCCGTGTGGCAGGGCAAGGGCAACCATGGACGTTGATGTATGTCGCCCTCTGCCGGTGACTTCATTAACCTCACCGGTGGCACGATTCGCATCTGGAACTAAGGCATTAATGAGGGTCGATTTACCTACTCCCGAATGCCCGATGAGAACGGAAAGCTCGCCCGAAAGCAGTTGAGCAAGTTCACGGTAACCCGAATGCGCCGGATGAGCCGGGTCATGTGAAGCCACAACGGTTGTCACACCCAGTGCGCGGCACAGATCCAGCACATTGTCCGGATCCCCTAAATCAGCTTTCGTCAAACATACGATAGGTCGCATATGGGCGTCATAAGCGGCTACCAGACAACGATCGATGAATCCTGGTCGCACCGGTGGATCGGTCATAGCCGTAACAATCACCATATTTTGCGCATTGGCAACCATGGTTTTTTCTCGCCCTCGCGTATCGGCATCTTCACCGCTACGACGCAAAACCGTCGACCGCTCATCGACTTCCACAATCCGAGCGAGGGTGTCTTTACGGCCGGAAAGATCTCCGGTCAGGCGTACGCGATCTCCCACTACGATGGCGCCGCGCCCCAATTCGCGCGCCTTAACCGCGGTTAGCTCAATATCATCAGGCCCGATGATCTGGTAGCGGCCGCGATCGACTCCTACCACGCGGCCGATAGGTGCTTGCGAATAATCTGGGCGGCGTTTAGTGCGCGGACGAGAGCGTTTACTTGGGCGTACCCGTACCCGCGGGTCATCGGTGCCGATATCTCGTCTACTCATCGACATCCTCCGAGAACACTGTGGAGGCGGCCGCGGATGTATCGCATACCTGCTTCCACATTTGTGTGAAATCAGGCAGAGTTTTGGAAGTTGTTTCGATATTACGTACCAGCACCCCGGGAACAGCTAAACCAATGATTGCGGCGAAGGTTGCCATCCGGTGATCGTGGTAGGACTCGAATTCGATGCGGGGGGGAAGATTTTGGCGCCACGATCCGGTGGGGTCGATGCGCAGATAATCGGCTCCTTCATCTACCCGCACTCCGAGTTTGGCTATTTCGGTTGCTAAGGCCGTTAAACGATCGGTTTCGTGACCGCGTAGATGACCAATGCCGGTAAATACGGAAGGCGAGTCGGCGCATACTGCGAGCGCAGCGGCAGTGGGAACGAGTTCGCCCTCGGAAGAGAAGTCGCGATGAATTCCGGCGATGCGTTGGCCAGCGCTGACCGTCAACGACGTATTAAGTGTGATGTGTGCGCCCATGTCGCGCAGAATCTCACGCCATGCATCACCAGCTTGCGTGGTATGTTTCGGCCAGTGCGGAATACGGACAGTTCCGCCGGTTACCAGTGCAGCGGCAAGGAAGGGTCCGGCATTCGACAAGTCGGGTTCGATAACGGTGTCGAGAGCACTGATAGGTGCACAGTGCACGATGAAAGTCCGTTTATCCGGTTCTTCGATTGTGATACCGCGTTCGCGTAAACATTGGATGGTCATGTCGATATGCGGCCGGGAGGGGATATCTCCGACGAGACGTACCGTGAACGTGCCGGAAGAGTGGATGAGTGGCGCGATAAGTAATAGGGCAGTAGCAAACTGAGATGATCCCGAAGAATCGAGGGTAATCTCACGAGCATCAATGGGACCGCAGATTGTGAAAGGGAAAATATCGGAGCCCGCGTAACTCACCGTTGCCCCCATGCTCTCGAGAGCCTGCAAAAGCGGTTTCAGAGGGCGTGATTGAGCCTGGTCATCGGCCGAAAAAGTCACCGGAGTGTCTTTAAGTGCC
Organism: Actinomycetaceae bacterium; assembly: GCA_030537795.1. Taxonomy (GTDB): domain Bacteria; phylum Actinomycetota; class Actinomycetes; order Actinomycetales; family Actinomycetaceae; genus Gleimia. The sequence continues at coordinate 6,641 of JAUNVE010000033.1, read as the reverse complement.
GCATAGGCCGGTAGAAAACGCATCACCGTACCGGCCAGACCACACGCGATAGTCGGCTGCTGCGGCTGCTGCGCAGACGACGTTTTCATCGCTGTATTGCCACCATTGTTGGGGTCAATAGCGGATCCCACTGGTGTGACGATCAGTTGGCTCCCAGATTCGGTATCTCGCGGCGTCGTCGCAGTGGAGGAGGCCGTGACCGTATGGGCGCCGAGCGCCTGGAGTCCATCGATCATCAATTGCGTGTCCCGGGCTTTAAGAGCCCCCGTGATACGTGAGGGGCCGTCCGCAAAAGCTGATAGAGCGAGAACTCGATTCGTCAGCGATTTTGAACCGGGAATGTGGATCGTGGTGTTGGTAGCACGCTCGCTCAGGGGGGCGTGCCACCAATCGTTATGCGCCAAAAGTTTCTTTCGCCGTAGCCCACGCATCATTGCGTGCTTCGATTAGGTCAGCTTGATGATCGCGCCAGTTTGCTAGTTTCCACGATGCCGATGGTTGCCCCAGTCGATCCGTGGATGCCAGCACGAGGCCACCGAAAGCAGCGCCGTAACGTTCCAGACCGCGGCGGTACTTGTTGCGCTCATCCTTCGTCTGAGCGGTCCACACGGGATTTTGAATAATAGCGATAGGCACCGCTACCGAGGCTAAGACAGTGGCGCATAACCGCGGTGATTTGCCGAGTGCCAGGCCGACGGCTGCCACGGTGGTGGTTGCGCCAACAGCGCGAGATAGCAGTCGGGCATCGGAAGTCAGAACCGGCGGTACGCCGACGGTTTCAAGCAGTGGTTGAATCTTCTTGAACTGTTCGGCGTGGGGCGCGGGATTCTTGACTGCGCTGATGCCATCAACGATAAAAGGGAGTGCGATTAGAGGACGGGCTACCAGTCTCAATATATTCATATTCCCTATGTTACCTTCATCTCATATATTTGCATCCATTCCAGCATAGGCGACGGCAGTATTAACTCGCCGGCTGTGGGAACAAAATCGCGGGCGTCGATGTTGCTCATAACAGGAGGACAGGACGTATGCTCGACAGTGATGACTACAGAACAGTTCGACGAACAGCAACTGCGCACACGATTCGAGGAAGAGGCGCTTCCGCTACTCGACCAGTTATATGGGGCGGCGATGCGTATGACTCGTAATACGCAAGATGCAGAGGATCTTTTACAAGATACCTACGCGCGCGCATTTTCGTCCTTTCACACCTTCAAACCGGGTACAAATCTCAAGGCTTGGATGTACCGCATTTTGAAGAATACGTTTATTAACACTTATCGAAAAAAGCAGCGCCGTCCCCTGCAAAGTGATGATGACACGGTGGAAGACTGGCAACTGTATGAAGCCTCTCAGCATGATGCGACAGGGCTGCGCTCGGCAGAAGCAGAAGCTCTTGACGCGCTCCCGAATGAAACCGTACAGGCCGCCCTCGAAGCACTACCGGACGAATACCGTGAGGCGGTGCTTTTAGCCGATGTGGAGGGGTTTTCCTATAAGGAAATCGCGCAGATTATGGATACTCCGGTGGGGACCGTGATGTCGCGAATCCATCGTGGGCGAGCGCGGCTTCGAAAATCGCTGGCAGAATATGCGCGGCGACAAGGTATCGGAGAAAAGGAGGAAACCCATGCGTAATAACACTGAAGAACCGTGTTCCTCCTGTGATGAACTCGTCGATTTTTTCTACGAATTCACCGATGGAGAACTCGATGAACATGCGCTACAACGCATGCGTGCGCATGTTCACGAATGTGAGCGGTGTGCGGATTTGGTGGATGTGGAGATGCATATTCGTGATCTCATTCGCCGGTGCTGTGCCCAGCAGGCGCCCTCATCGCTCCGTTCTCGCGTAATTACGCGCATTAGGACAACTCATTTGCGCATTGAAAGATACTGAGTGCGGTATTTTCCGATTGTGAATATGATCGAATTTATGCGAAACTAGGCGCGTTGCCTGAGAAAGGCGGCCTTTCTCGGCCGCCGGTGAGGAGAGAGAAATGAGTAAACGAGGCCGTAAGCGCCGCGCCCGCCGTAAGAGCTCTGCCAACCACGGCAAGCGCCCCAACGCTTAAGACATAGTTTTCATAAACGTACCGTCCCTCGTGGCGGTACGTTTTTTATTGGTGTGGAGGCCACCTGCTGAAAGCGGGGCACGTATTCGATGCCCCGCGCTCGCCACACGGGGCTGCTATTGCGTCAACCGCGCGGCAAAAGGAAGAAGAATCGATCCGCAGCCGTAGCCTAAACTCGCGGTTCGAGTCCCATCCATTCGTACCATCCCGAATGTAGGACAATCCACGCCAAGAGACCATAACCTGCTTGGGAAGGCAGACCCACACTACTCATAACCAGGTCGTCATGCCATGAATCGTGAGTGGCTAGAGGGGAGTAGGTGTCAATGAAACGGATCGACCGGCGGTCGCATACCTCCCGCGCCGCATCAGACACAGCTCGCAACTGACGGCTGTCAGAAGAGCGCAGAGGCGGCGGTCCGACAACCAGCACTGACACGTTCTTTTGCATAGCTATGTCAACAATATTTGCCAAAGCAAGTCGGGTTCGCGCGGTTGACAGGCCGGCTTCGACATCGGCGCTACCGATACCGACAATAAGCCGGTTATCGGCATCTTCGGCAAATCGTGGATAAGCTTCGGTTTCCCAGCGTTCAGCCATTTGAGCTGTCGTTTCCCGAGGGCGAGCAAGGGGAAACACATGTGCGTGATCAGGCATGTCGGTGCGCGCAAGCACTCTGCCGAGCCACCCGAGCGCGCGGGGATCTCCTGATCCCGCCACCAGTTCGTCACCGATGACGCACAGACGTAGATCTTTCACGGGCCCTCCTCGAACCTCATATATCTCCCCTCTAAATTACGCCGTGGCGAGGCATTCTCCCGGGAAGCCTCGCCACGGCGTTGCGTACCTGCATGCGCCGATGCGTCAGTTGTCAGAGACGATCAGCGACGCAAGCTGTTACCGCGCGAATGTCTGCTTCATCAGCTCTTCAGCCTGGATCTTATGCAAGCCCATTGAGCCGGCGGCCGGAGAAGCCGCGGCGGGGCGAGACACAACCGATACCGGCTTATCCAGTAGCGGGAACAGGTTGAGGGCGAGGAACGGGTAGGCACCTTGGTTCTGCGGCTCATCCTGGACCCAAGTGATGTCCGCATTCGAGTAAGGTTCCAGCGCCTTCTTAAGAGCGTCGGTGGCCAGCGGATAGTACTGCTCGAGACGAATAACAGCAGTTGAACTGTCCTGACGACGTTCGCGTTCTTTAATGATGTCGTAGTAGACGCGTCCGGTGCAGAGGATGACGCGGTCGACATTGGCAGCATTATCTGCAATCGATGCGTCGGTTTCGGTGATGACCTCCTGGAAACCACCCGACGTGAATTCCTCAATCTGCGATGTCGCGGCCGGTAGGCGCAACAGTTGCTTAGGAGTAAAGACCACCAGCGGTTTACGCGGGCGCTTATATGCCTGTGTACGCAACATATGGAAATGATTCGCCGGGGTTGATGGCTGCACCACCCACATATTGTCCTCCGCGCACAGCGTCAGGTACCGTTCGATACGCGCCGACGAGTGGTCTGGTCCCTGTCCTTCGTATCCGTGAGGGAGAAGGAGGACGACTGAGGAACGCTGCCCCCATTTCTGCTCGGCAGATGAGATAAACTCATCAATCACGGTTTGTGCGCCGTTGGCGAAGTCGCCGAACTGAGCTTCCCACAGCACCAGGGCATCGGGACGCTCAACCGAATATCCGTATTCGAATGCCATGGGGGCGTATTCGGATAACGAGGAATCGTGAATGTCGAATTCTGGCTGTTCTTCCACCAGGTAATCCAACGGTGTCCATTCACGACCGTTATTGTGATCGTGGAGGGTGGCGTGCCGCTGCACAAAGGTTGCGCGACGAGCGTCTTGGCCCGACATGCGCACCGGTGTTCCTTCCATGAGGAGTGAGCCGAAAGCCAGAAGTTCACCAAAGCCCCAGTCGATATTTCCCTCTCGCGACATTTGCTGGCGCTTCTTGAGCAACTGAAGCATCTTCGGATGCGGTGTGAAACCTTCCGGTACGGCCATATGAGCATCGCCAATGCGTTCCACCACATCGCGCGGAATGGGGGATTCCCATCCAATCATCAGTCCCTGTCCCAGGCGTTGCGACTCGGGGCGTTCCAGCCCGGCAATGCTATCGCGGGTACTCTCGTGTTTCGCATTTTCGCGGGTTTCAGTCAGGATCTGATTCAGCAGATCGTTGTATTCTTCCAGCGATTTTTCTGCGTCCTCTGCGGTAATATCGCCACGCCCGACGAGATCTTGCATATAGCGTTCGCGAGTTGTCGGTGTGCGGTCAATCAGTTCATACATAACCGGCTGCGTCATCGACGGGTCATCGCCCTCGTTATGTCCGCGGCGACGGTAGCACACCATGTCGATAATGACGTCCTTGTGGAATTCCTGGCGGAAATCAAAAGCCAGTTTCGCCACGCGAGCAACCATTTCTGGGTCGTCCGCATTGACGTGCATAATCGGCACCTGCAACCCCTTGGCGAGGTCGGTGCAGTACTTCGTTGAGCGTCCGGAGGTCGGTCCGGTGGTGAAGCCAATTTGGTTGTTGACAATGACGTGAATCGTTCCGCCGTTGCGGTATGCCCGCAGTTGGCTCATGTTGAGCGTTTCGTACACCACGCCTTGGCCAATGAATGCTGCGTCACCATGAATGAGGATGGGAACAACGGGGAATCCGGGTTCACCGAGAATATCCTGCTTGGCTCGAACGACGCCCTCCAAAACCCCGTCGGCGGCCTCCAAATGGGAGGGGTTGGCTGCCAGATAAACCTTGGTGCCAATCCCGTCATCTGCGGTGAAGACGCCTTCTGTGCCGAGGTGGTATTTCACATCGCCGGAGCCTTGCACGGTGCGTGGATCGACGTTGCCTTCGAATTCGGAGAAGATTTGTCCGTATGATTTTCCGGCCACATTTGCGAGTACGTTGAGACGCCCGCGGTGGGCCATGCCGATAGCAACTTCCCGGACGCCTTCGTGGGCGGCAACCCACAAGATTCGATCGAGAAGTGGAATGAGCGATTCGCCGCCTTCGAGCGAAAAACGCTTTTGGCCAATGTACTTGGTTTGCAAGAAATGCTCGAAAGCTTCAGCCTTATTCAGCATGGTGAGAATATGACGCTGAGTTTCCAAGGAGGGTTTTTCCCACGGGTGTTCGATGCGTTCTTGCACCCATTCGCGTTGCAAGGGATCCTGCAGATGCATGTATTCAATGCCGACCGTACGGGTATAGGTGTCGCGTAGCTGGTCGAGAATCTCGCGCAGCAGCATATGGTCGCGTCCCCCGAAACCGCCGGTGGGGAAAGAACGGTCAAGATCCCAGACATTGAGTCCGTAGTTGGTGATATTGAGATCGGGGTGACGACGCACCTTATACGCCAACGGATCGGTATCGGCTGCCAGGTGACCTCGTGATCGATATGCGTGGATGAGCTCCATAATGCGAGCTGGCTTATCCTTCTCGCGTTCGGGGTCGTATTCTCGGTCGCGTTCCCAGCGGTAGGGAGGGTAGGGAATTTGCAGCGAATCGAATACTCGATCGTAGAATCCGTCTTGTCCGGCAAGTTTACGGGATACGGTGCGCAAGAATTCGCCGGAACCGGCACCTTGGATGACGCGGTGGTCGTAGGTTGACGTCATGGTCATGATCTTGCCTACGCCCATTTGAGCGAGACGCTGCTGCGATGCACCCGACCACTCGGCAGGGTAATCAGTTGCCCCCACGCCAACAATGGTGCCCTGGCCCTTCATCAGGCGCGGAACCGAGTGGGTGGTTCCCAGCGTTCCGGGATTCGTCAATGTCACCGTCCCACCGGCAAAGTCAGCGGCGCCAAGCTTTCCGTCGCGGGCGCGACGCACCACATCTTCGTAGGCGTCAACGAATTCGCGGAAAGTCTTGGTGTCGGCGTCTTTAATGATGGGAACCATGAGTGCGCGTGAACCATCCGGTCGCGGCAAGTCAATAGCTAGACCAAATCCAACGTGCGCAAAATGCTCAACTGCGGGCTTGCCCTTTTCATCTTGCGTGTATCGCACGTTCATCGACGGCATTTCCACCAGTGCCTCGACAACCGCGTAACCAATCAGGTGAGTGAAGGATACTTTACCGCCGCGAGTGCGAGCGAGGTGTGAATTAATGACGGCTCGGTTCTCAATGAGTAGCTTGGCGGGAATCTGGCGTGCAGATGTGGCGGTGGGTACCTCAAGGGAGGCATCCATGTTTTTCACCACCGCACGTCCAACACCTTTGAGTGTCTCGACCTCGTCTTCGGTGCGCAGATCCTCATTGAGAGCGGTGGCAGCGCCAGTGCGGGTAAAACGCGTATACGGCGAGGTAGCTTCTGCGATCTTGGAGGGCGGCTGGGGTGGAAGGTCTGAGCGAGTCACATCGGTCGCATTGGGATTGAATCGCGATGCCGATGCTGCCACGGGAGCCGATCCAGTCTCTGGTGCTGAATCGGCTGAAATACGTGATTGGTCGCGGGGTGCGGGTGGGGCCGGAGGGCGGGGGGCTGCCTGGATCGGACCTGAAGTGTTAGCGTTCATCGCTCCTGCTTCCTTGATGC
>JAUNVE010000069.1 GCA_030537795.1 Actinomycetaceae bacterium | reverse complement strand
GTACACCAGAAAGGTTTCGAGACCTCTCGCGTCGTTGGCTCTGCTTCGCGCAGAGCTTCAGGCGCATCCGATTCCGCGAGGCTACGCGACAGCATCGGAGAATCTGCGTTCTCGGAGTCTGACGGCTCTATCGCTGGAGCCGGTTCATCCGCAACGTCACCTTCGGACGCCTGTTCTGCTTCTACAGCAGGTGCCTGTGCTTCATCACTAGCAGAAGGCTCTTCGGATAATTCGGCTGCTGTATTCGTGCTCGTCTCGCCGCCGTCAGTTTGAGGAGGCTCGACTGTGGAAACGCTTCCCTCAGCGTTTTCGATCGGCACCTCATTGCCGTCCTCATCTGCCATCGACGGGATGACCGCGCCGAGAACGAGCGAGAGAACCAGGGTCATGAGGGCAAAAAATACCACCGCGATTCGCGCGGCCACGTATGGTTGCCTATTTCGGATACGGAGGATGCTCTCCACCTGAACCTCACTTCTGTGCGCTGAAGGTCGGGATCAGGAGAGAAACATTACCCAATAGATATTGAGTAACTGTTATCCGCTAATCAGCTCTGTTGATCTGGGATGAAACTTCGGTCAAAGTTTTAAGGACTTAAAGTTTATGGTACACGCTCAAACGAGGTCAAGCGGCACAATCGATCTAAAAACACCTGCCCGTCGTACGCCGTTTATCCACGTCACACCCGCTATCGACATCGAAACTTCATCGTTTAATAACTAATTCCTTATGTTCTTGGGAATTTCGATGACCCTCAATTTGAAGCATCAAACCTTTAAGTAGCAGATAAGAGCCGCACGCAATGGAGTGTGCACTAAATCACGATATGGTCTCGAATGTGACACAGAATTTTTTAACCACATAGCGGCTATTTTGCAATATGTGCTGGCCTGCGATGCTGACGATGAGGTCGAAGCTCCGTCCACATCACATGCAGAAGGTACCCAACGTATAGAACAAGCACACTTGCCCAGATCACCAACCACCAGGGAAATCGCGGAAGCTCCGACTTAGCGCCGGCAGAAAGAACATCTTTCACAGGAGTAGGCGTCACCCGTTCACCGGTGACGACAATACGGTGAGAGTTAATGCCGAGCGGGGTACAGGTAATCAGCGTCGCCAAGTCGGCATGAGGATCCGGGTTGAGTGTTTCCGTATCTTCCGGCTCAATGACCTGGGTCGATCGCACCTCGTAGGTCAACACCTCACCGAATACTTCGAAAGTGAACCGATCACCGATGTCTACACGATCCAAATCCGTGAACATCTTCGCCGCCGCAAGTCCGCGATGGGCGGTGATCACCGTGCGCGTACCAACACCACCAACGGGAAGCGACGTACCGCGCAAATGGCCCGCACCTCGCAAAAGCGTATGATCATCAGTACCGTGATACACGGGAATATCAATATCTGCGGCAGGAACTCTCAAACGAGCCATGACACCACGCCCATCAGGGAACAGTTGCTTTTCATACGGCCAAATATCCGTAAACCGCGACGTGACATCAAGCTTCTCCGAACCGGTCGCCTTGCGCTCATTGGCCTCGAGCTGCGCTCCAGACTGAAGCGCGGCGTTATATTTATAAGCCTGCTCAAGCTGAATCTTCGCCTCCGGAACCGCTTGCTCCCCGACCTCAACAAGTTCACTCGTAATTAACGATTGGCGATACTGAGACACCCAACTAGCGGCAGTCGGATAGAGCACTAAACTCACCCCGATGACCAGCAGTGTCAGCGCGAGAAAGGGAAGTAGGTGGCGTCTCATTCATGCTCTCCTCACGCCGACACACTATTCAATCCGTCAAGAACTCACCTCGACGAGTAACGAATAACAGCGTACCTGATCCGTCAACTTTTGTACTATTTGCGCCCTCGATAAATACCGTACGCCCGCGTTCGAGCTGTATATCCTCCACTCGAACCTGCCCACCAATACAGGTAGCAAGTAGATGCGGACGAGCATGAATAGTGAGCTCCCGCCCATGTAGCTGTGCAACATCGACCTGAAATTCCTCCACCGGAGGGCGAAATGACCACAGCGTCGCCCCGGAAGACTGCTTCACCTGGGGTGCAAGAATTTGGGGGGTCGAGGCCTCGAATAAGCTACAAGAAAATAGCTCTTCGATGTCGATGTATTTTTCTGTCAAACCCGCCCGGACAACATTATCAGAACACGTCATGACCTCCACGCCAAAACCAGAAACGTAGGCGTGGATTGTGCCCACCGGAACAAATATTGCCTGCCCAGGTTGCAATGTCACGTCGTTCATAACCATGGCAACCATTACGCCGGCAGAGCGCGGAAAATGCCGATTAAGTAGGGCGGCTAAATCTGCTCTTTGACGCACCCTCGCGTCACTGTGATCACTTAACTTTTCACACCGTGATATGAAGTCGACGAGCTCTGAAGTCTCCATATCCGTTAATACATACCGCATGTATTCATCTATGCGGAAGCTCGCCAGCAAGTTGCCAAGCCGTTGGGCGAGGGGCCCTCCCACCGCATGAAAAAAAGGAATGACCTGAGCAGCGGGCGCGAAACCGACAAGCGCGCGCCAAGGCTTCAGCGCATATAAAAGCTCGGGCTTGTGATTGCTGTCGCGAAAGCAGCGTTCAGGTGCATCGAGGGCGATCCCCTGAGCGTTTTCCGCCAGGAATCCGCGCTCGGCATGTGTCTGCGAAGGATGGACCTGGAGCGACAGCGGCTTGGCAGGAGCAATATACTTCAATAAGAACGGAAGGCCATTGCGACCGCCACTGGTGCGCGCAACAACGTCCTTCAATGGCATTCCAGCATCTGTGACGCTTTGCCCAAGTTCGTGGGTGCCGAACCACAGTTCAGCAAATGGCTGTCCGGTAGGAGCTTCACCGAGGAAATCAGGGATAGAACGCTGATGTCCCCAGGTATAGAACTGAGGATACCCCTTGATGGGATACACCCCTGAGTTCACCATGGTTGCCCTTTCGTTGATATCGGCTTAGATACTACCTGTTTATCAGTGTGAATGGTGTCAACGACAAAGGCGATTTTGCACTTGCGGCGTGGGTGTTTTGTGGGGGTGTGTGAAATACCCGGCACCCGCCGTGGTGTGG
>JAUNVE010000032.1 GCA_030537795.1 Actinomycetaceae bacterium | reverse complement strand
TGGTTTCTGAAGGCTCTCCCATGGACTCAGAGCTCTTGAGTGAGGATGAAGGGTCGCCTTCTCGGGTAGCTATAACCTCGGTTTCATCTCCATCATCGCCGGAAACAAACGCATCATTATTGGGTTTCGCTTCAAATACCCGCGTGTCGTCCTCTGGGCTGGTGTCGAGCACAGTGGTGTCCTCAGTTTCTGATGCGGGGAGGACGCTTGTTGCTTCATCTTCCGCGTGTTCCGGGCCCGCGGGGGGCATCGGGGAAGGCTCTGGCTTCATGGAAGAGCCTTGGGGGAAATCGGCATTCATCGGATTATCCTTTGATATTTACGGGTAGACCATCATGAGCGAATCGACTTGCGATCCCACGATGAGGACAAATAGGGGTAGTAAAAACGCGGCAACTGCCGATAAAAGCGTGAGCCACGTTCCGGGTTTACCCCGAAGTGCTCGAATGACGAGGATTGTTCCGGTAATGAAGAACGCAGAGCCAACGACGATTGAGCTGAGATAAACGAAAAAGAAATGCTCATAGGGGGTTGCCGCACCATATGTTCCAGCCGGGAATAGGTCTCCACTTTGGATGTCGGACAATCCAACCAGCCACGTGATCGATCCGATAATGAGTAGAAGACCTACGATCGAGAGAAAAGTCGGGAGCCCTGGCCCATTGTGCTGATACGCGGGTACGGCGGGGGCGTAAGCAGGCGCGGTGAGATGCGGCGCGCTGGGAGTATGAGTGAGCCGTGGGGAGTGGGGGGACGGCGCGGTGAAATTCGCCGTCGTCGGCTCATGAGAGAGCCCTGCCGGATAGCCGCTATCGGCGCTGGGAACTGCGGCGCTGCCACCGTCATGACTGGGGTAATCGGGCTGTGATGTACCCGTAGCCTCACCCGCGCCAGAACCGTTTTGATATGCCTCGAAGCCTGGATCTGGAATCCCCGGCTCGGGGGAGGATGAGGGCTCTGCCTGCGTCATGAGATCATTTTCGTACCGCGGGATGATGTCAGACTCGTGGCCAGAATCTGCGCTTGGTGCGGGCGCATCCGCTCCGGAGGGAACGCTTCCGAAAGATCCTGCAGCGTGCGGATCTGTAGCGGATTGCGGGTGCGGAACGTAGGGCGCGCGAGCTGTCTGCGCTGGCGTTCCTTGCGTAGCTGAGTGAGTTCGTTGGGTGTCATAAGAATCCGTGTTCTGCGATGGTGATTGCATGGGATGAGAATGAGGGCGGGAATAGGGGTGAGCGGAATAGGGCGATGGGCCGGCCCCCGGGTACGGCGGATGCGAATTACTGGGAGGTCGCGGAGTTCTACGGTTTCTCACCAGGAGGGCGATAACGACGCCGATAGCGATGACGGTGAAGAGAATAGCAATGAATGAGTCGACCAGAATACCTTCTGTGGAGTCACCCGTGAAGTGGAATCCGAAGCGAACCCCCCCGGTCGCACCGCTTAAGATCAGGAGGGCGATTCCAAAGTGAGCGATATCAGGTTGCCCCGCGAGGAGTTCTTCCAGATGGATGCGCCCATCCCGTTGCTCTGGGATCAGGGCCCAGGCAAGGGCATATAGAAGGAGCAACAGGCCGCCGCCAAGAAGCGCGATAATAATGGAAATGCCGCGTACGAGCGTGACATCCCATCCGAGTCGCATTGCGACAGAACTGCATACTCCGCCGATCCAGCGGTCTTCGGGGCGTCGCCACGGTGAGTTGCGGATAGATTGAAAAAAGGAGGCACCTATTGTCGAGCGCTGGGGTGCGCCCGGATTGTCTGGAAACTCAGATCCTGGATAGTTCGTCATATTTCTATCTTGCGTTAAGGCAGGAGGATAAACTATCCGGAACTTCCCTGATTTACCCCTGAATATGTCAAGCGGTACCTCCGTGGCAGGGAAAAGTTTGACAGTATGACAGTGTGAATACTCCGACTCCGCAACCGCAGACACCGGGAATGCCCGATTTTTCTAACACCGTGCATAGGCATTCCATGCCGGCGGCACCCGCCCCCCGGCAGGTAGCGCCACCGCAACGTCCTCCGCTTTTGAGAACCCCGCGAGGTTTCCTCGGGCGCCCGCGTCCGGTGGTGGCTGGCGTATGTTCGGGACTGTCTGTCCATTTGGGGCTCTCGGTCAATATAGTGCGGATTATTTTTGTCGCGCTATCTTTTGCTATGGGATCGGGAATCCTGCTGTATATCTGGTTATGGGCGCTGGTACCGCAAGCTACCGCTGTGCGCACGTATCAGGTCAACCGGATTGCGAAAGCTCTGCGTGAGCCGTTTGTTGAAAAAAAGTTGGCGGGTCCAACCCAGGGTTTCGTTATCGCGGGATTATTCCTCGGGCTCGCGATCTTCTCGCTGGGCAATCTCAATCGGTGGTGGCTGGTTCCTCTGGATGCGATTGCGGTCTTTTCTATCGTGGTGGGCTTGGCATTCGTCTGGTCGCAGGCGACAAAAATCCAAGATATTCGAAACCCGACTGTGTTGGGGGTGATAGCCATTGGTGTGGCTCTGATATTCGGCGGCGTTATCACCGTCATTTCCGGTTCACAGTCACCGTATGAAATGGCTTTAGGAACCCTGGTCAGCGCGGTTATTCTCGGTTTCCTAGCAATTGCTTTTTTCCCCGCGTGGGTGCGTATTAATCGAGACTTATCCGATACCAAGATTGCGCAGGCGCGAGAAGCCGAACGCGCAGATATTGCGGCCCATTTGCACGACTCAGTCCTCCAAACCCTCACTCTCATCAAAACGTACGCGGAAGAGCCGGCGAAGGTGCGTTCACTGGCACTCACTCAAGAACGTGAGCTCCGTTCGTGGCTGTACACGGGGAACGTTGCAACTACTGATTCTTTTGTCGCTCTGCTGAAAGAAACGGCGGAGGAAATTGAAAAAACGTACGGCGAGGAGATCGATGTCGTCACGGTGGGCGATTGTGTGCCCGGCCCCAATGAGTTGGCGGTCTGCGCGGCGGCCTCCGAAGCGATGAAGAATGCGGTGCGCCACGGCGAACCGACCGTGCAGGTCTACAGCGAGGTGGGGGCGAGTGATGTGGAAATCTACGTGCGTGATCGCGGCCCCGGATTCGATCTGGCCGATGTCCCCGAAGATCGCCACGGCGTGCGCGACTCGATTATTGCCCGCGTCGAAAGGGTAGGCGGGCGCGTGGGTCTGCGTAGACTGGAGCCGGGGACAGAAGTGCATATGACCGTACCGAATTCGCAGATGGAGCAGCCGTGACCTTATCGATTGTAATTGTGGATGACCATCCGCTCGTGCGAGCGGGTGTGCGGCACGAACTGAGCAAGTACCCAGATGACATTACGGTGGTCGGGGAAGCCGAAGATGTGGATTCCGGAATTACGGTGATTCGCGAGCTTCAACCGGATGTGGCGCTCCTCGATGTACATATGCCGGGCGGGTTGGGCGGCGGTGGCCCGGAGGTCGTTCAGCAGTGCCGTGACGTGCCGACGAAGTTCCTTGCGTTGTCGGTATCTGATTCGCCGGAGGATGTCGTGGCGGTGATCCGCGCGGGTGCTCGCGGCTATGTCACAAAGTCAATTTCGACGAGCGAGCTGTTGCAGGCGATTCAGCGCGTTGGCGCGGGAGACGCCGCGTTTTCGCCGCGCCTGGCGGGTTTTGTGCTCGATGCATTTGGTACCGCGCAGGTCGCGACTCACGATGATGAATTGGATTTGTTGTCGAAGCGTGAGCAGGAGGTCATGCGCCTGATTGCGCGTGGTTTCACGTATAAGGAGGTCGCGTCCGATCTGTTTATTTCTATTAAGACGGTTGAGACTCACGTGTCGGCGGTACTGCGTAAACTCCAGTTGTCGAACCGGAATGAGCTGACGCACTGGGCGGCTCAACGCAATATTGTGTGAGTTGTGTTCCGGTAGCTATAAATCTAGCTCGGCTTGGAGAACGTGAGGTTCACATTCGGGGCCGTTGGGTGAATAGACGGTGAGCGTGAGATCTATATCCGTGACGACCACCGAATCGGATATGGCGTGTTCAATACTCACGGTCGCATGATCGTCGTGATAGGGCCATAGCACAACGATGAAAGTGTCACCGTCCACCGTGTCACGTCTGAGTTGCTCGGCAGTGCGGTGCGCGATGGCACATCGCTGATCATCGGTACATGCGGTCACCGTGATCTCTGCTGTGCGTTCCATTGCGGAGGGCGGAATACGAACGGTGATTCCTGGTTCGGCTCCTATTTCTGTGCATCCGCTGGTCGGGGGCGTAACTGCCTGGTCGACGAGGGAGCCGCTGGATAGGGACGGTGTGCATCCGGTGAGGAGCACGCTTGCTCCGAGACAGGCAACGGCAGCGACTTGTCGTGTTTTAGGTTTCACGTGGGCTCCAGTGTTCGCCGTCGAATACCACTGATCCTTGCAATACGTGCGGTTCACATGCGGGGCCGTTGGGGCTGACAATCTCTAAATCGACGGTGGTTTCGGCGACATTCACGGTGTCGCCGCTGGTGATTTCCACGGTGACGTGCGCGCTTTGATCCGCATAGGGCCAGGCGGTTGTGATGTAGTAGTTCTCCCATTCCGTGGAGCCCAATGCAATCTCATCCTCGTTTTGCTCCCGTGAGGTGCAGTCACCGTGCGAGGTGCAGGCGGTAAGTTCCACGCGCGTGGCATTTGCTATCGCATCCGGTGTGATTTCCACGATAACGGAGGGTTGTGCACCGATCATTGTGCACATGACGAGTTCTTCGTCAGCTTCGGTATATGACAGCGTGCATCCTGCCGCCATAAGGGAGACAAAGGCAATCGCTGTGATGGCAAATGTGCTTTTGTTCACGGTTACGCCCTGGTAGTCTTCTCGGTCTTGTCGGTCAGGTGCATTATGGTGGACAGCATATGGAATGTCTGAAACAGAAATCAATAGTCACCCTATGAATAACCGTTCACCGTTGTTTTCACTTCCGAATCTACCTCCCGCGGAGGCTTTCTTTACTGAGCCTGAAGATGATCAGTGGTCGCAACAAGAGTCCACTGATGATCTGGTGCTGGGTCTGAACCCGGCGCAACGCGAAGCGGTTGAGCATGAGGGCGGGCCACTGCTGGTTGTGGCGGGTGCCGGTTCGGGAAAAACTCGCGTGCTGACCCATCGCATTGCTTACCTGTTACGTACCGGACGCGCTACACCGGGCCAGGTGCTTGCCATCACCTTTACCAATAAGGCGGCGGCGGAGATGCGCGAACGCGTCGCTACGCTGGTTGGTCCCGAGGCTCGACGCATGTGGGTGTTTACGTTTCACTCGGCTTGCGTGCGGATTCTGCGCGAGCAGTATGAAGCTGCCGGGTTGCGTTCAACGTTCACGATTTACGATTCCGCGGATTCGAACCGACTGATCACGATGGTGGCGAAGAGTCTGAACATCGACACCAAACGAGTGAGTGCGAAACTGCTGCAGGCGCGCATTTCCGATCTCAAGAACGAGTTGATCACTCCGCAGCGCTATGCGGATATTGCGCCTAATGACCCGATCTCTCGCGCGGTGGTTGAGGTTTATGCGGCCTATCAACGGCGTCTGACAGAATCGAATGCTTTAGATTTTGACGACCTCATTATGCGCACCGTGCAGTTACTCCAGTCGAATCGTGCGGTGGCCGAGCACTATCACCGGCGGTTCCGGCATATCCTGGTCGACGAGTATCAGGATACGAATCACGCGCAGTATGTGTTGATCCGCGAACTGGTCGGATCGGGAACGGACGGCGTGCCGGCAGCGGAATTGACGGTAGTGGGCGACTCGGATCAGTCAATTTATGCGTTTCGTGGTGCGACGATCCGTAATATTGAGGAATTTGAAAAGGACTTTGCGCACGCTCATTCCGTGGTGCTTGAACAGAATTATCGGTCGACACAAAATATTTTGACGGCGGCTAATGCGGTGATCTCGAAGAATAGAGGGCGGCGCGCGAAGGCACTGTGGACCGATTCGGGGCAGGGAGATCCCGTTGTATACGATGCCGCCGAGTCAGAACGCGATGAAGCTCGGTTTGTCATTGGTGAAATCGATCGAATAATCGACGAGGAATACGATTATCGGGATATTGCGCTGTTCTATCGCACGAATGCGCAGTCCCGTGCACTTGAAGAAGCATTGGTGCGCGCAGGTATCCCATACCGCGTTGTCGGTGGAACCAAGTTTTACGAACGCAAGGAAATCAAGGATGCGTTGGCCTATCTGCAGGCGGTGGCGAATCCTGACGATACGGTGGCACTGCGTCGGATTGTCAATACGCCCCGACGCGGAATTGGCGCCAAGGCGGAGGGCGCACTGATCGCTCACGGCGAAATGAATGGCACGAATTTTGGCGCTGCCTTGCGAGATACGTGGTTGGCTGCCGGTTGCCCGCGCGGGGAAGGAGAGCGCGTGGAACTGCCCGAAGGTGCGTGGGAGAGTGCGATTGAAAAGCATCAATCCGAGGGCGGTAACGGTGCGGTTGCAGGCATGGCTACCCGTGCTCAGAACTCTGCTGCCGGATTGTATGGGCTTCTCGAAACCCTTCGAGTGGCGGCCAGCCACGGAGCTTCCATTGCGCAGTTGCTGGATGAAGCGATGGATGGCACGGGGTACCTCGATGAGTTACGTTCGTCGCAGGATCCGCAGGATGCGAGCCGCGTGGAGAACCTCGCTGAACTTCATGCCGTAGCCGAAGACTTTTCCGCAACCAATACGGATGGCACCCTGAGTGACTTTCTGGAACGAGTGAGCTTGGTTGCCGATGCCGACCAAGTGCCTGATTCGCCGGATCTGACGGCCTCCGATAATGGTGGGCAAGTTACTCTCATGACCGTGCATACCGCAAAAGGTCTCGAATATCCGGTGGTATTTGTAACCGGCTTAGAAGACGGAACATTCCCGCATCAGCGTTCATTGGTTGATGAAAGTGAATTATCGGAAGAACGTCGACTCGCCTACGTTGCGATTACTCGTGCGCGGCAAAAACTGTACCTTACTCGCGCCGCGGTGCGCTCCGCGTGGGGGACCCCAAATGATCTGCCGCCGTCGCGTTTCTTGGATGATATACCTACCGAGCTTCTTGAGGTGCGGCGACAGCATACTGCCATGGACGAGTATCGAGCTGGTCGCTCACTCGCTTCTGATGATGACTATGGTCCAGCTATTGGAGGTGGCGGCTGGCTGCGAGGCAGAGGGGCCGCTGCTACTTCGCAACCGTTTACTCCCCGCAAACTCGGGGTTGGCGCGCGACAGACGCAAGGAGCACAACCGCGTCGACTGGGAGAATCTTCGTCATCTTCACGTGCGCCTCTTGATTTGGCGCTGGGGGATAAAGTTGCGCACGGCACTCTCGGCGAAGGAACTGTGATCGGATTGGAAGGTAGTGGTGCGTCCACCGTTGCCAAAGTCGATTTTGGTGATGGAAAGCCGCGCCGATTACTGCTGCGTTACGCGCCCATTAAGAAGTTGTGAACTAGCCCTCAGATGAGGGAGGGATCACATCTGTTTTCATATATTATCGTGGAGATTTCTGCGATTTTGGAACAGAACAGATAGGAATACCGATAGTCTTATGAGCAGATGTCTCGACGTCGAGGTTTATCTCGGAAAGAAACGATGAGGCTTCTCACGGACCAACACGATCCAGACGAAAGGTAAGGGCGTGGATCTATTTGAATACCAAGCGCGCGATATTTTTGAAGCGCACGGTGTACCCGTTCTCCGTGGCATCGTAGCCACAACTGCAGAAGAGGCCGAGCAAGCTGCCCGAGAGCTTGGTGGCGGCACTGTCGTCGTCAAAGCCCAGGTGAAGATTGGTGGACGCGGCAAAGCTGGCGGCGTCAAGCTTGCACATAGCCCCGAAGAAACCCGCGAGATTGCCGGCGAAATTCTCGGTATGGACATTAAAGGTCTGACCGTTCACCGAGTCATGGTTGCCGAAGGTGCAGCGATTGACGAAGAGTATTACTTCTCAATCCTTCTCGATCGAGCCAACCGGAGGCATCTGGCTATGTGCTCGAAAGAAGGAGGCATGGATATCGAAACTCTCGCTAAGGAGCGCCCCGAAGCACTGGCAAAAGTTGGCATCGATGCGTCGGTAGGTATTGACGATGCGGCGGCACGCCAAATCCTCACAGAAGCAGGGTTCGACAACAGTGAACATGATGCTCTGGCGCCCGTTCTGGTCAAACTGTGGGACGTATACGCGGGTGAAGATGCGACGCTTGTTGAAGTCAATCCTCTGGTTAAAGTTGAGTCTGGAGAGATCATCGCCCTCGACGGCAAAGTATCACTCGATGACAACTCCACGTTCCGCCATCCGGAACATGAAGATCTCAAAGATATTTCAGCGGAAGATCCGCTGGAAGCCAAAGCCAAGGCTGAAGGTCTCAACTACGTTCGCCTAGAAGGTGAAGTTGGCATTATCGGCAACGGTGCTGGTCTCGTCATGTCCACCCTCGACGTGGTTGCCTACGCTGGCGAAAAATACGGCGTTGGTCCAGCAAACTTCCTCGATATCGGCGGTGGAGCCTCGGCAGAAGTTATGGCCAAAGGGCTTGATGTCATTCTCGGAGACGAACAGGTTCGCTCCTGCCTCGTCAACGTTTTCGGCGGTATTACCGCATGCGACGAGGTTGCCCGAGGTATTATCGGCGCTCTCGAACTGCTCGGAGCCTCCGCTTCTAAACCCATCGTTGTTCGCCTTGATGGCAATAAGGTCAAGGAAGGACGCGAGATCCTCGAAAAGGCTCAGCATCCCCTCGTTACCATGATCGACACGATGGACGGCGCGGCTGCCAAAGCCGCTGAACTTGCCGCTAACACCCCTGCACAGGCCTGAGAGGACACAACACCATGGCTATTTTCCTCAATGAATCCGATCGCGTCATCGTTCAGGGCATGACTGGCTCTGAAGGTACCAAACACACTACGCGCATGATTGCCGCCGGTACTAAAGTTGTTGGGGGCGTTAACCCCCGCAAGGCTGGGCAAGTGCAGACATTCGAAATTGAGCCGTACGGACCGATGTCTGATCTCGTCGAAGCGGGCTCTCACGAAGTGCCGGTATTTGGCACCGTAGCGGAAGCGAAAGCATCAACTGGAGCTGACGTTTCTGTGGTCTTTGTTCCCCCGCGCTTTACCAAAGACGCGGTAATGGAAGCCATCGAAGCCGATATGCGCCTCGTGGTAGTCATTACAGAGGGCGTTCCGGTTCAAGACTCCGTGGAATTCCGCCAAGTTGCGGCAGAAAAAGGGGTGCAGATTATTGGACCGAACTGCCCTGGGATCATCTCCCCCGGTAAGTCGAATGTCGGAATTACTCCAGCTGATATTACCGGTCCAGGGCGCATCGGTCTGGTTTCCAAGTCCGGTACCCTCACCTATCAGATGATGTACGAACTGTCCGATATTGGCTTTACCACCTGTATCGGTATCGGTGGCGACCCAGTTATCGGCACCACCCATATCGACGCACTTAAGGCTTTCCAAGATGATCCTGATACCGATCTCATCGTCATGATTGGTGAGATTGGTGGCGATGCGGAAGAGCGCGCCGCAGAGTTCATCAAGGAAAACGTGACCAAACCGGTGGTCGGCTATGTCGCGGGCTTCACAGCCCCCGAAGGTAAAACCATGGGACATGCGGGAGCAATCGTGTCTGGTTCTTCCGGTACCGCTGAAGCGAAAAAGGAAGCCCTGGAAGCCGTTGGCGTAAAGGTCGGGAAAACTCCCACAGAGACCGCTAATCTAGCGCGAGACATACTGAAGGGCTAGTTCCGCGAGATAATCCAGAATCGAGGGGCCGGTAGAATATTCTACCGGCCCCTCCAATAACTGTGCTCAAAGCCTTTGGGCAAGTGGAGGCAAATCGTGCCCTATCGGCGCGCGGGCCTTCACTCGTGACAAAGATGGTCGATGATAGAAGCGATGCAATCAGACAATCATTCGCCACATCAGTCGCAGCCGAGGCAAACTGCGCTGCGAACGACCACTACTGTGCCACTTGAGCGACGCGAGATCATTATTCGCCCTCCGCGCGGTTGGCTTCGCATCAGCATTGCCGCGATAGAAGTCGCATTTATTTCCTGGGCTGTGCCGGTTGCTTGCACACTGCTCGTATTTCTGGCGACTGCTTCGAATCCTTGGATGCTGGATGCCGACTGGAACTCTGCTATCCGAGTGGGAGCTGATGCCTGGGCGCTGTCCTACTTCAGTCCGGTAGATATCGCCGGAGCAAAACTTGACCTGGTGCCGCTGGGTTTGACTCTCATGCACCTGTTTTTAGCGCGGATTGGATTGGCCCGCTCGAAGGCAGCGTCATGGTCGGCGGCCTCATTCTTTATTCCCCTGTACGCAGCGGCCGTCGTTGTCTTAGCGATGCTGTCTCATCACCGCACCCATATCGGGTGGACGTTGCTTGGCGCGACGGGTATAGCAATGATTGCGTGGGCGACATCTGCTCGTCGCTGGGATGCTATTCCCCGCTGGTGGCTGCAGGCGCAGGTCTACCGGCGCGGTTTCGTCGATGGGATAGTTGGCACGCTCATCATTGCCCTGCTGGGCACGGGTGCACTTATCGGCGCCATGGCCAGTGCTTGGTCACGCATACTGTCTATTCAAGAGCTACTCAATGCCTCACTATTTGACGCGATAGCGGTCTGGATAGCGCAACTGATGTTTTTACCAAACGCGGTCGCCGCGGCATCGGCTTGGCTAACGGGACCGGGATTTTACATCGGTATCGATGCCATTCATACACCGTCACGAGCCCCGATAGAACCGATTCCCGCCGCTCCCGTTCTCGGTGCACTACCGCATACCGCGATCGGCATCTGGGTGGTTGTGATTCCGCTTATGGCAGGAGTAGCCGCATCAGTCTATTTCATCCGACGACGCACGGAGGAGCACTTTTCTGACCAACTTGCGCATGCCGCTACAACACTGGTGACGACGCTGGCGTTGACGACCTGCTGGATGTGGTTATCCACCGGTGGCGTTTGGGGCGGCCGGATGAGTCTGCTTGGGCCGCGGTGGGCTTTTGCCGGAGTGCTATCAACGATTGAGGTCGTGGGTGTGGCGATGACTATCTACGTTCTTGCGCATCCGGCTATACGACGTGCTCTGCAGGCTAGGGACCTATCGTCTTTGCGTACCGGACAATACGCCTCGTTGCAGAATATCGCCGATGATAATCGTGATTATGAAGCCGACTTGCCGGAGCCGAACTCCGTTCACACTAACGAATATGGTGCGAGTAGTGAGCGGGAAGCCGTGGTCGACCTGCCACTGCCGATGACGTCCCCCGGTAGTCCCGAGGCCCCTGGTGATGCGGTTACTGTTCATGACACAATGGAAGATCCATTAGTGGCTTTCGACGACGAACAGATACCCGCTCGGGAGGAATCGCCGTCATCTTCAGCCGAACCCAGTGTTGAGGCAGTCGAAGAGGAAAAAAGCGGTGATAGTTCCACTCCGCCGGTAACGGAATAAACGATAGCGCGGATGCAAATTCGCAGAACTGGGGGAATCATGATGAGCACTGTTGATCCGGGGATTGCCCCGCAAGGCGGTTTGCGTACTACGCCCGCGCGATTGGTTGTTCTGGTGTCGGGATCCGGAACTAATCTTCAAGCCCTCATCGATGCGTGCGCTGATCCTGAGTACGGCTGCACAGTAGTAGCGGTTGGGGCGGATCGTGATGGTACCGGAGGTATCCAAAGAGCGCGCCGCGCGCAGATTCCTACCTTCATATGTCGGGTGGGTGACTATGCTGATCGACAGCAGTGGGATGAAGCGCTGACGCGCACAGTAGCCATGTATGAACCGGATCTGGTAATCAGTGCGGGTTTTCTCAAGCTGTTGGGGGCGCGTTTTTTGTCCGCATTTGATGGGCGCGTGATTAATACCCATAACTCGCTTTTGCCCGCTTTCCCCGGTATTCGAGGCCCGCAGGAGGCACTGGCATACGGCGTAAAGTTTACGGGTGCAACCTTGTTTTTCGTCGATCCCGGTGTCGATACCGGCCGCATCATTGCACAAACAGTGGTCCCGGTAGAAGCGGCGGATACGGTGGCGACCCTACTCGAGCGAATCCAAGTTGCTGAGCGTAGTCAACTAGTCGATACCGTCGGCCGTTTGATGCGCGAAGGATGGACGACGGCTGGACGTTGGGTGGAAGTTGGTTAGACTTGAATCGGCCGTAACTGGCGAGGGTGGACAACCACCGGGGAGCGGCCACGTGTCCACATAAGTGACGCCGCCCGCCTGGGTGTCACGGTTAGTACGACACATCGAGGAGATCTCGTGACCACTCGCAATCCAATTCGCCGCGCCCTTATTTCAGTATTCGACAAATCCGGTGTAACCGATCTGGCGCACGCCCTCCATTCGTATGGCGTGACTATTGTGTCAACCGGATCCACGGCGGCAAAAATAGAACAGGCCGGTGTTCCTGTGACTCAAGTGGAGGAACTGACCGGATTCCCCGAATGTCTCGACGGGCGCGTAAAAACCCTACACCCACGCATTCACGCCGGGATCCTTGCTGATCGTACTCGTGCCGAGCATGTCGATGAACTCGCGAATCTCGGCGTGGAAGCATTCGATCTCGTCGTTGTGAATCTGTATCCGTTTGCCGATACCGTAGCGTCGGGAGCCAGCTTCTCCGAATGCATCGAACAGATTGACATTGGTGGGCCGACGATGGTGCGTGCCGCCGCGAAAAATCATGCGTCGGTCGCGGTTGTCACCAATCCTGCGACTTATGATGCGGTGACTGAGGCGGTGGAGGCCGGTGGCTTTACCGCCGATGAAAGACGTGCGCTCGCGGCTACTGCTTTTGCCCATACGGCCTCTTACGATGCGGCGGTATCGACGTGGTTTGCAACTCAGCTCGACGACGCGCAGCTACCGGATTTCGTCGGTGCGACGTGGCAGCGCCTCGATACATTGCGCTACGGCGAGAATCCGCATCAGCGCGGCGCGATTTATGTCAATGCGGGGCGCGGTTTCGGAGGGCGCGAAGAAACCGGTGGCATTGCCCGTGCGAAGCAACTGCACGGTAAAGCCATGAGCTATAACAACTACACCGATGGGGATGCGGCACTGCGGGCGGCTTATGACCACGACGAGCCATGCGTTGCGATTATCAAGCACGCTAATCCGTGCGGCATCGCGATTGGCGATGATGTGGCGCAGGCTCATCGTCGCGCACATGCCTGCGATCCGGTATCAGCATTCGGCGGCGTCATTGCGGTTAATCGTCCGGTGTCGGTCGAATTGGCGCAGCAAATTGCGCCGATCTTCACTGAAGTGGTCATTGCTCCCGGTTACGAGGAGGGCGCTGTTGAGGTACTGGCAACGAAGAAGAATCTCCGGGTTCTTGAAGTGGAGCCTCCCTCGCGCGGAACAATCGAGTTCAAGCAGATTTCCGGTGGCCTGGTAGCCCAGGACCGTGATGATTGTGATGCTGATGGAGATAACACCGATAACTGGGAGCTTGTGAGCGGGGATCCGGCTGACGCGGATACGTTGGCGGATCTGGCATTCGCCTGGACGACCGTCCGAGCGGTGCGTTCGAATGCTATTTTGCTCGTCAAGGATGGAGCATCGGTGGGCGTCGGCATGGGGCA
Source organism: Actinomycetaceae bacterium (assembly GCA_030537795.1). Classification (GTDB taxonomy): domain Bacteria; phylum Actinomycetota; class Actinomycetes; order Actinomycetales; family Actinomycetaceae; genus Gleimia. Next base: position 10,626 of record JAUNVE010000032.1, on the reverse strand, counting down.
GGTTAACCGCGTAGATTCGTGTGCGTTGGCGATTGAGCGAGCCAATACGTTGGGAGGGCGCCAGACAGGGGATGCGAATGTTGATGCCGGTGTCGGTGGGGCATCGGCATCCGACCTCGCGGCTGTTGAACCGGAGCGTCGTAGCGAAGGCGCGGTGGCTGCGTCGGATGCATTCTTCCCGTTTGCTGACGGCCTCCAGTTGCTGATTGACGCCGGTGTGAAAGCCGTTGTTCAGCCCGGCGGTTCCATTCGTGACGAGCAGGTGATTGAAGCGGCCCAAGCTGCCGGTATCACAATGTATTTCACCGGTAATCGCCACTTCTCGCACTAGACAGGCTGGTCGTATCAACTGCCGCGGTGATCTTCGGTAGGATCATAGCGGCAGTTGATAGGAGACGAGTGTTCAAATATATCGGTTCGAAGCGAAAGTTCGTGCCCACGCTCGGTACGCTGGCTCGCAATAGTGAATCTCAAACAGCTGTCGATTTATTTACCGGAACGACTCGTGTTGCTCAAGAATTCAAACGGAGCGGTCTGCTGACAACGGCTGCGGATCTCGCTACGTATTCGCATGTGTTGGCACAAACCTATATTGAAACAGATGCGGAAAGCGTGGATGCCAGCGAGTTAGAAAGCGCCTTGCTTTATCTCAATGACCTGCCGGGTAAGCCGGGGTACTTTACGGAAACATTCTGCGTGAAATCCCGGTTTTTTCAGCCCCATAACGGGGAGCGTGTAGATGCCATACGCGAGGCAATCGAAAGTGACTTCACGGATTCATCCCTCTATCCGCTACTGCTGACGTCACTTCTGCAAGCCGCGGATAAGGTTGATTCGACAACCGGCCTGCAAATGGCTTTTCTTAAAGATTGGGCACCGCGATCATATAACAAGCTGGAGTTGAAGATTCCGACGCTGTTGCCGGGTACGGGAGTGGCGTTACTTGGCGATGCCATGGACCTCATCAAAGAGATTCCTCCAACTGATTTGCTCTATTTGGATCCGCCTTACAATCAGCACCGCTATTTTACGAACTACCACATTTGGGAAACTCTCGTTCGCTGGGATAAACCCGAGGCCTATGGTGTGGCGCAAAAACGTGTGGATGCTCGCGATAGTGCGACAAAATCCGTATTCAATTCCAAGCCGAAGATGAAAGACGCGTTTTTCCAACTGCTGAACGATGCACGTGCGCGCATCGTCCTCATCTCATATAACAATGAATCGTGGATTTCCGCTGCGCAGATGATGGAGCACTTGCGCGCCATCGGCCACGACCGGGTAGTGAAACTTGCTTTTGAGCACGATCGTTACGTGGGAGCGCGTATTGGCATTCACAATCCGAAGGGGCAAAAGGTCGGACGGGTATCGCATACGACCAATACCGAGTGGATTTTTGTAGCCGGCGATTTAGATGACGTGGAGCGCACTATCAGGGGCCTCGACGAGCACGTGGTCGCTTCACAATAGCGCTGTCGATTGAGGCGCACGGCTCACCCATGCGAAATTACGAGCGAATTCGTTCATCGATGGCGGCCACGAAGCGGTCGACACCACCGGTGCTGTGCCGCAGGTAGAGCGAAGGTTCAAAAAGCTCTGCTTCTAGCAGAATAGGATGCTCGTCATCGGCGGTGACGACATCGATACGCGCATACAGCGGCAGGGCGGCATCACTGGGCCATTCGCGCAAGTGGGCGATGCGTGCGACTGCCGCGAGGGTGGAGTACCCAAGTTGAATTTCTGCTTCGGTTGCGGTGGCCGGTGCAGTTTTATCAGTACCGTCATCGCTGAGATATCCTCCGCCCGGTCGTAAGATGGCGTCTTTTGCGACAGCGTGTGAAAACTCTCCGTTGAAGAAAACGAGGTCGCGTTCGCCGCCACGCTGAACTTCAGCAATAGCCTGTTGGATAATGACGGTTTTCCCCGTTGCCAGGATTGCTCGACACAAGTCAAAGGCTCTGTCATTCGAATCGGTGAAAAGACCAGTGTCTTCAGAGCTAGCAGAAATATTTGGTTTCACAACGTAGGCTTGCTGCTTTGCGGAATATGTGGCGATGGTGGCACAACACTCACTCATGGTCGAGCAGTAGGTGGTTAGCCCCACGTTAATGCCGGCTTCCGCCAGTTGCGCAAGATATACCTTGTCGGAGTTCCAGCGGATGAGGTCGGGCGCATTGAGTACCCTGGTGTGGGCTTCAACAGTTTCGAGCCACTGGGTGAATTCCTCGTGATGTTGCTGATAGTCCCACGGGGAGCGAATTATCAACAGGTCGAAAGAATCCCAGTCGTAGTTCTGGTGCCAGATTATGGCAGAGCAGTCATGACCGACCTGCCGGAGGGCGTCTTGGACAGTGTCAAGCTCGGGTTCGGCGCCGCTGAGCGACTCGTCGTCAGTAGTGACTAGACCGATCCGGGACATGGTAGCTCCTATCGTGGCTGATGAATATCATGAGCAACATATAAGTACCGGTTTTATGAAGCAAATGGAAAGAGTGAGCCTTCGGATGCGCCGTTGTACCTAAAAGACTGGGCCGATCGGTGAATAGTGTGGTTTGTAGCAGGTAAACGGACGCACAAGTTCACCCGCGTGCCAGAAATTCGAGATAATGAACAGTGGACCACGTAGTCGACGGAGGACTGATGAGTAACGAAAATACACAGACTGGTTTGAAAATCGGTGTCTTGACCTCCGGCGGCGATGCGCAAGGGATGAACGCAGCAGTGCGTGCGGTGGTGCGTACCAGTCTTGAGATGGGGGCCACCCCTTATGCCGTACTGGAGGGATGGCAGGGCGCCGTAGATGGTGGCGAGCGGATCAAAAAAATGGAATGGTCCGATGTGTCGTCGATTTTGAATTCGGGTGGCACGGTGATTGGAACAGCGCGGTGCCCGGCATTTCGTGAACGAGATGGACGACGCACGGCATGTAAGAATCTGCTGGAAAACGGTATCGATCGCCTGGTGGTAATCGGTGGCGATGGTTCGTTGACCGGAACCAATGAATTCCGCAAGGAGTGGCCCGAGCTGGTGCGTGAACTGCATGAGCGCGGCGAGATTTCGCAAGAGGTTGCGCAGGCTCATCCGCAGTTATTGATCGTTGGGCTGGTTGGATCGATTGATAATGATCTGGTCGGAAGCGATATGACCATCGGTGCGGATTCAGCATTGACGCGTATTGTCCAGGCCATTGATGACATTTCATCGACGGCAGCATCACATCAGAGGACATTCATTATTGAAGTGATGGGACGGCACTGCGGCTACCTACCGCTGATGGCTGCCGTGGCCGGGGGAGCGGATTACGTCTTTATTCCGGAGGCTCCTCCCGGGCCCGACTGGGGTGACGATCTGGCGGAAAAGCTCCGTTTAGGTCGAGAGACGGGACGTCGAGATTCAATTGTTATCGTGGCAGAGGGAGCTATTGATGCGGATGGTAATCCGATTACTAGTCACGACATCGCCGATGCCATTGAACAACGTTTAGGTGTTGTTCCACGCATCACTATTTTGGGACACGTTCAGCGCGGTGGTGCTCCCTCGGCCTATGACCGGTGGATGCCAACACTTTTGGGATATGCGGCGGCACAAGAGGTATTGACGAGTTCCCATAGTGATGAGGCCTTTATTTTGGGAGTGCGCCATAACCGAGTGACGCGGATTCCTCTGGTGAAGGCGGTTGAGGCAACTCGTGGTATTGCGCAGCATATTGAAAATCGTGATTATGCGGCGGCGCAGCGGGCTCGCGGTTCGAGCTATGAAGAAATGATGCGAATCAACCGCATACTGGCTGAACCGCCGCAGTCGCTGATGCAGGCGGTGCGCGAGGGCGCCAAACGCGTCGCCATCATGCATGTGGGTGGTCTCGCCCCCGGGATGAATACGGCAGCGCGGTCGGCGGTACGAATTGGACTCGATGCGGGGCTTCAAATGCTCGGTGTGCAGGGTTCGTTTGGTGGCTTAATCGATAATCGCGTGTCGGAGTTGGCGTGGGCCGACGTAGAGGGCTGGGCTTTTAATGGCGGCGCGGAATTGGGAACCAGACGGCGAGTTCCGGCGGTCGAAGAGTTTTATGCAATTGGTCGCGCGATTGAGAAGAATGAGATTGACGCGCTATTAGTAATTGGCGGGCTGAATGCCTATATCGCGGTGCATGCGATGGTCTCGGAACGAGGTCGTTATCCGGCATTTAATATTCCGATGATGCTGGTGCCGGCCACGATTGATAATAATTTGCCCGGCACTGAGCACACGATTGGTGCCGATACCGCGTTGAATAATGCGGTTTGGGCGCTGGATCGAATTAAAGAGTCAGCGGCTGCGTCGAGACGCTGTTTCGTCGCTGATGCAATGGGACGCAGATGCGGCTATCTTGCGCTGATGGCTGGCGTAGCTAGTGGCGCCGAAAAAGTGTATCTCAACGAGATTCCGACCGACCTGGCTGATATTTCTCGCGACGCAGCTTATTTGAAGGATTCCTTTGCCGCCGGACGCCGATTATTCCTCGTGGTTCGTAACGAGCAGGCGCATGAGACATATAACCGTGAATTCCTCGCACGCGTATTCGAATCCGAGGGAGACGGTTTATACGACGTGCGCCATTCTGCTCTCGGCCATTTACAACAGGGCGGTGCGCCCTCGCCATTTGATCGAATTTTAGCGACGCGGCTGGTCGACGCAGCTATTCGAGAGCTGGCAGAAATCTTGGACCGTGGCACGTGCGATGCTCGCTATATCGGTATGGCGGGAGCAAAAGTTGTGTCGCGGTCTGTAAAAAAGATGATGGATGAGCTTGATGTGGATAATCGTCGGCCATTCGACCAGTGGTGGCTTTCGCTCTATCCGATTATTCCCGTCGTTTCGATGCCGCGCGGTGATGTTATCCCCGTTCAGATTCCTATTGCAGACCCACTTCCGTAAAGATAAAACAACCTTGAGAAGGACACCATGAATATTCCAATTGATCCGACAACGACGCCGGCGTGGAAAGCTCTTTCCGCGATTGCCACTGATTTTCACCCGAATTTGCGCGAATGGTTTGACACCGATCCAGATCGCGCCAGTCGCTATTCTTTGGCAGCGGGTGAGCTATTTGTCGATTTGTCGAAAAATTTGGTGAATGAGGACGTATTAGCGGCACTTATTGAGCTTGCCGACAACGTTGATTTACGTGGTCGAATCGAAGCGATGTTCAACGGCGAGCACATTAATGTGACGGAAGATCGGGCCGTGCTGCACACAGCTTTACGATTGCCGGCTGATGCGGAACTGACGGTAGATGGCCAGGATGTGGTTGCAGACGTTCACGCCGAGCTCGATAAGATTTATGATTTTGCTGACCGCGTGCGCTCGGGCGAATGGAAGGGTGTAACTGGCAAGCCGATTCGCACGGTGGTCAATATCGGTATCGGGGGGTCAGATCTGGGACCTGTTATGGTCTATGAAGCGCTGAAGCCCTACGCCCAGGAAGGACTGTCGGCGCGCTATATCTCCAATATCGACCCGACGGATGCGGGCGAAAAGGTGAAGGATCTCGACCCGGAAACAACGTTGGTCATTGTCGCATCCAAAACATTCACAACTTTGGAGACATTGACAAATGCGCGGGTGGTGCGCGATTGGCTCCTCAGCGCGTTGCGTAAGCGGGGTGTATTTGATTCGGCCGACGAAGCGGAGGCCGTCAAGAAGCACTTTGTGGCCGTGTCGACGGCCCTGGATAAAGTCGAGGAATTCGGGATTGACCCGGTGAACGCCTTTGGTTTTTGGAATTGGGTCGGAGGGCGATACTCGGTTGATTCTGCGGTGGGAACCTCATTAGCCATTGTGTTGGGGCCGGAAAACTTCGCTGATTTCCTGGTTGGTTTCCACGATATTGATCAGCATTTCCGGACCTCCGCATGGGATAAGAATGTGCCCGCTCTCATGGGCTTGCTCAACGTGTGGTACACCAACTTCCTCAACGCTCATACGCACGCGGTTCTGCCGTATTCGCAGTATCTGCACCGTTTCCCGGCGTACTTGCAGCAGCTAACTATGGAATCCAATGGGAAGTCAGTAACTGCCGCTGGTGAGCCGGTGACTTATCATACTGGCGAAGTCTTCTGGGGAGAGCCGGGAACCAATGGGCAGCACGCCTTTTATCAACTCATCCATCAGGGGACGCGTCTGATTCCAGCTGATTTTATTGCCTTTGCTAACCCGACCTGGGCCTTGCGAGATGGCGAGGCGGATATGCATGAACTGTTCCTCGGTAATTTCTTCGCTCAGACTAAGGCTCTGGCTTTTGGAAAGACGGCGGATGAGGTGCGTGCCGAGGGCACACCGGAACAGATCGTGTCTGCTCGCGTATTTGAGGGTAATAAACCAACTACGTCGATTATGGCGGCGGCACTAACTCCGCGCGTACTCGGTTCGCTCATTGCTTTGTATGAACACATCACCTTCGTTGAGGGCGTGGTGTGGGGAATTGATTCCTTTGACCAATGGGGCGTCGAGTTAGGCAAGCAACTCGCCAAGGAGCTTACTCCAGCCGTAGCGGGGGATCGCGATGTGCTTGCTAAGCAAGATTCCTCCACCCGCAGTCTCATCGAGTTCTATCTCGACCATCGCAAGTAGTAGCGGATAAGCCGCTCGAATAATGTGGCCGCGGCGGAGGGCGACCTCCACCGCGGCCACATGCGTAGCGAAGTGTATCGCGGCGACTATTTCTTGGATCGAAGCCAGCTGGATCGCGTATTAACTTCAGCGTCTTCTGCGGCTACTTTGGCGAGTAGGTCGGTATTCTCGGCCTGATATTCCACCAGTGCCTCATCGGTCATGGTGAGGGCGAGCCGTGCTTTTTCTCGTTCAATATCAAAGTCGGCATCGGGCCACTGCGGGTTGATATCGGCAAGCGTGCGGGTGATGATTTCAGTGATGACAAAACGCGAATACCACTTGCGGTCGGCCGGGATGATATACCAGGGGGCTATTTCGGTTGACGTACGCCGCAACACTTCTTCATAGGTTGACTGATATGCCGTCCAGTCGTTGCGTACATCGAGGTCGTGAGGCGAGTACTTCCAGTATTTGTCAGGGCGGTCGAGTCGCTGTCGCAAACGTTTGCCCTGTTCCTCGTAAGACACCATGAGGCAGAGTTTGAGCACCCGGGTGCCGCGTTCAATCGCTGCTTTCTCCATTTCGTAAATGTCGTGGTAGCGGGAGTTGAGTTCGTCCTCACTGACCACCCAGCTTTGCCCCGATTCGTCGGTGTGTCCCGAACGCGCTTGGGCGGTAGGCACGAGGAGGTCTTCGTAGTGAGAACGATCAAATAAGCCAATGATGCCGGGTTTGGGGAGCTCACGTTCAACGCGCCAGAGGAAGTGGTGGGCGCGCTCTTGTTCCGTTGGCGCCTTAAAGGCTTTGAGGTGAATTCCCTGCGGGTCGACTTTGGAAATAACGTGACGCGCCACCCCACCCTTTCCGGCGGTGTCGAGACCTTGGACAATGACCAGGAGTGCGTCAGAGGCGCCGGTTTTCGATTGGGCGTATAACCGCTCCTGCAATTCCGCCATCAGTCGAGCCCGCTGTTTCATTAACTTCTTGGCGGGTTTCTTTCCCGCCTCCCAGCCGGGAGTGGCGCGGCGGTTAAAACTGGCGAGACTGAAGTCGGGCCCTACGCGCAATAGAGTACGTGGGTCTTCGGTCCAGGTGGCCGGTTGTGATTCGATCATATTCCGCGTTTTCTTAACGGCAGCCTTTTGGGCTTTTTTCACCTGTTTAGCCACCTTTTTAGCGCGCGCGATGGCTTCTTTGCGGCGCTGTTTCTCAACACCTCGGGATTTCGGACGTTTCTCCATCATTTGCCTCCTTTATGTCTCATTTTAGGGGCGGCGGCACTACCATAGATAGCAGTGGGTGGTATCGACCACAACTATCAACCTAAAGGAGATGTCAATCATGACAGAAGCCCGCATCGTAACTGTGACGGGAGCGGCTGGAAACATCGGGTACGCACTCCTGTTCCGCATCGCATCGGGACAGTTATTCGGCCCGGACGTCCCAGTAAAACTCCACTTACTTGAGATTCCGCAGGCACTGAAAGCTGCGGAAGGTACTGCTATGGAGCTCGACGACTGCGCATTCCCCCTGCTAAAGGGAATCGACATTTTCGACGACGCGACTAAAGCATTTGACGGCACCTCCGTAGCTATGCTCGTGGGCGCGCGTCCTCGCACTAAGGGAATGGAACGTGCCGATCTCCTCCAGGCTAACGGCGGGATTTTTGGCCCGCAGGGGAAGGCAATTAATGAGGGCGCGGCAGATGATTTCCGTGCTCTCATCGTGGGCAACCCGGCCAATACGAATGCCATTATCGCTTCAGCGGCAGCTCCGGATATTCCTGCCAATCGATTTACGTCGATGATGCGCTTGGATCACAACCGCGCGCTATCGCAACTTGCTCACAAGACGGGCAAGGACGTCACTACCATTAAGAATCTTGTTGTGTGGGGGAACCACTCGGCCGACCAGTACCCGGACGTTTCCTATGCCACCGTGGACGGAACTCCGGCTAAAGAACTGGTTGATGACGAGTGGCTTGATGACTACTTTGTTCCCACTGTGGCGAAGCGTGGAGCGGCGATTATTGAGGCTCGCGGCGCATCGTCGGCGGCCTCGGCGGCTTCCGCAGCTATCGACCAGGTTCACACGTGGATTCACGGTACGCCAGAGGGCGAGTTCATCACTGCCGGTGTTACGTCGGATGGTTCGTATGGTGTACCGGAAGGCCTTTCATTCGGATTCCCGGTTATCGCCGAGGACGGCGAGTACAAGATCGTGTCCGATCTAGATATTTCCGCACGCACGCGCGCGGGAATTGATCACAACATTAAGGCTCTTCAGGAGGAGTTTGATGCTGTGAAGGCGCAGGGGTTTGTGAGCTAATCGCAAATTACGCTTGATTCCGGGGCGGGAGAGCGCCAGATGTGGTGCGCTCTCCCGCCCTCTGTTCATCAATCGAACGTTACCAAATTGAAATGTGTCAATTTGATGAACATAAGCGAGAACGAGTGATTCGCGCCACGGAAACGGTAATGATAGAGGTGGAGGCCAACGGTGGCCTCCCGTAATAAGAAACCGCGCAATAGACGCGTGGAAAACAAGGAGTGACAATGCGTCGAATCGTAGCACTCGCCGGGGTAGCGGCTCTCAGCCTCTCCCTCACGGCATGCGGTGGAGATGACAACACGTCGGGAACCACCGAAGAGGGCGAAGGTACATCAGCAGCGCAGCCGTGGGAAGGCGATGCTTCTGAAGTATCTGTAACTACCTGGTGGGAGGCTGGCTCAGAGAAGCTCGGTCTCGAAGCCCTCGTAGAAGTTTTCAATGAGCAGAACCCGGATACCGAGTTCGTCAATGCTGCGCTTGCCGGCGGCGGCGGCAGTCAGGCCAAGCAAAAACTCGCGGCAGATCTCGCTGCTCAAAATCCGCCAGACACCTTCCAAGCACATGCTGGAGCGGAACTTACTGACTATATCGATGCAGCCCAGATTGTCGATATTTCAGGCCTGTACGATGAGTTGAAACTCCGCGATGCATTCCCGGATTCCCTCATTGATCGTCTCACTGTGGACGGTGCGATCTACTCTGTTCCGTCTAATATTCACCGCGCTAACGTTGTGTGGGCGAATCCGACCGTGATTGAAGAGGCGGGACTTGACCCTGCGCAGGTACCGGCTGACATGGATGCATGGATTGCCGATATGGAGAAGATCCAGGCCGCCGGCAAGACTCCGCTGACTCTCGGCATGGCTTGGACGCAGACCCAGCTGTTGGAGACCGTTTTGATTGCAGATCTGGGCCCCGATGCCTATAACGGTCTATTTGACGGTTCAACCGCATGGGATTCAGCAGAGGTTACCACTGCTCTCGGCCACTTTGAAAAGCTCCTCACCTTCACCGATAGCTCGCTGTACTCCGAAGACTGGGAGCCGGCTATGCAGCTGGTGGTTGATGGTAAGGCCGCCTACAACGTGATGGGCGACTGGGCTATTGCTTCCTTTGATTCACAGGATAAGGAAGCTGGCACGGATTACGTCTACTTCCCGGTTCCCGGCACTGACGGAGTCTTTGACTTCCTTGCTGACTCCTTCACCCTCCCCGAGGGTGCACCGCACCCCGGTGGCACGAAGGCATGGCTGTCCACTATTTCCTCTAAGGAAGGCCAGATTGCTTTCAATAAGGTAAAGGGCTCGATCCCTGCTCGTTCCGATCTCTCGGATGACGAAAAGGCGGAGTTCTCCGAATACCAGCAAAACGCCATGGAATCATTCGGTCAGGACATCATCGTGTCATCGATCGCTCATGGTGCCGCGCTGCCGGTTAAGATGTCGAACGCAATCAACGACGCTGTTGCGAAGTTTGTTGAGGGCGGGTCATCGCTCGAGGATTTCCAAGCGGAACTCGTCGATGCGACATCGGGTCTCGGTCAGTAACTACATCTAGCCACTGAAGTGGGGGGGGGGTTGGCCCCCCCCCCCCCGCGGACCCCCCCGGGCCCGGGCCGGCCGGCCCCCCCCGGGGCCCCCCCCCCCCCGACCCCGGCCCCATCGGGTCCGGCCCCAGCGGGGGCTGGGCGTGCCGATCCTG
>JAUNVE010000031.1 GCA_030537795.1 Actinomycetaceae bacterium | reverse complement strand
ACTACTCCACACACCGCGTCACTCCCCCGCTGATGACACAGAGGCGTTCATCGTCGGACGGCATGTAGGTTGGCGGGTTGGTGGAGCATAGATCGATGCGGTAAATCGCCGCGCTACCGCCCTGGGCGATGAGGGTGAAACCGGTGGAGGTATCAACATCGTAGAGACCCGGTCTCAATCGCTTGGTATATCCGCCGTTATAATACTGCGGTGTGTCCTGGTAAAAATGCGTGATTCCATGACGGTTAATGATTTCACATACCCGACCGTTCCAGTGGATTGAATTGAAGTAGGTAAGCAGATACTGGTCGTCAGGATTTTGTGGACTGTTGGGATAGGGCCATACCACCGGCACATCCGCAACGACTTGAAGCAACCCCGCCCCTGCGGCAGGGTCCCCTAGCACATAGGAATTTTCCGGAAGTAAGTTCTCGGATTTTCGAATCATTGCGAGCTCCGCATCCGACGCCAGATAGCGCACATCGGTCTCATCAGGTTCAAATGAGCTGACGGCGTCGTAACGAATTCCTTGAACATTACATAAACCAAGCGCCATAATTGCCGCGGTGATAACTGCGGATCTGATGCCTGCGACAGACACTGTATTCAGCCGCGGTTGTTTAGACAGCCAGACCCAAGCCTCATGCATCGCAAGAGCAACCATGGGAACAGCAAAAATCGCTGCCGCCACCATGGCGCGACGCGGATGGTTGAAGTACAGGCTAGTGACCGCACTCAAACCTTTAATCGGTAGATACGAGGCAATGATCAGTAACCACTGGCCAAACCATGCTAATACGATGCCGCGTCGACTGGTTACCCACAGGTAAACTGCACTAGCTACCACCGTCACAGCCACAGCCACAAATACGGCATCGGCAACAGCGCCGCTGTGAGGAACGTAGAGTGACGTTGAGACAAAAAGTTTCAACGGAACCGCATCCCTCCCAACGTCGGGAAAGCGGCGAAACTGGAAACGTTGCGGTCCAGGTCCACTCACAAATACAAGCATGGTGTAGACCAGGAGTAAGGCGCCAGCAAGTTGGCGCGTGGCCAGGTGAATACGGCCACCGCGAAAATTGGAGGTCGCCCAGGTGAGAAGCATTCCAACGCTAACAGTAAACAAGGCGAAACCGCCGGGTACAATCGTCGCCGGATGCACGCCCACTAAACCAATCACGGGAAAGAGAAATAGGACCGTCAGTGGCACAACCGATAGGGCTTTACCCGACCAGTCAGAAATACTGAAAACGGTATGCCTCGCCCTGTCAATTATGGCGGCATATAGGCCGGGGAGCGCGGCAAAACCAAGTACGAAAGGCCACAGAGTGGTCATCAATTGCAACCGCACGATCGCAACCGGCATGAGCATAGCCGCCACAACCGCCCACGGTCCTACTCGGTGATTATCCGCTACCGCCACCGCTAGGGCCGCCACCGATAGAAGCCAAATAATCGGGGTAATAACGAGCATCGCATTTGCCGTAACAATCGCGGTGCTAGAACCATTGGCCACAATCGATAAGAGGGCGTGCCAGGTATCGGGGTAATACCATGGTTGAGAGTCAAGGCCCTGCATAGTGGCATTCGCGTATAGCGGCGACGCCACACCACTGCGTTCCATCAGCCACAGCTGCGTGTAGTGGTAGCTGGAGTCACCACCTTGAATAACGCCGGCCATATTGACGTTCTTTACGATGGGGATAACCGTGATAATACTCGCCAGCACTACGAAGACGAACGTGAGGGCGTCGTCTTTGATTCCTAATCCAAAACCATCGATATACGGTTGCCGACCCGGACGGCAAGTAGCGGATCTGGTATGAGTACTGGCATAGGCCAGTAGGCGACGCACTAACCACGCCAGCCCCCAGGTAACGGCTACCAAAGCCAAGAATGGAATAAATCCCCACCTCACCGGTAGCGCGTCAATAAGGAATGTTCCGGCGGTGATGATACCGAGAGTCCAAGCTGGCCCCTGAGCCAATGCAAACAGAAGACGGATGCGTGGCATCAATATAAAAGCAAGCGTCGCGCCAGGAAAAATTAGCACCGTGAGGATGCTCAAAATGCGCGGTATTTCGCTCAACCAGCTCGCTAGCACAGGTAGTCTCCCAGCGTATTCATATCAGGTAGGTGTGCCAATCATGCAATAAAAGAACTGATGAACTGCGCGGCAGCTTCCCCCGTCGCTTTCATCGATCGGTTGTCGACAACCCACCGGTGGCGTCGGAGCCGGTCCTCGGCTGTCGTCCACTGTTCCCAAGGACGCGCGAATTCACCGGCGACAGCGTGGCTGTCATACGGCACCGCACTTCCCAAATTGTGTTGGTCAATGTCGATAGTAGCGGCTCCCGCACCTGAATAGATAATGGGCGTCCCACACGCCAGTGCCGTCAGCACTTTCGTGGGATACGCGAAATCATATCCTTGTCCTGGCTTAATCGAAACTGTGGCCGCCAGCGCACCGCGTTGCCAGCGAGCAGCGGTTGCCGAATCAACTTGATCCAAGACGACCAGCGGATCGTAGTCGAGGCCGGCAGCCCTGGCGTCTTCGCGTAGCGAAGTGGCGACTTCACGAAAATAGCTCAATGACGTGCCGCGTCCAATCACGACAAACTGGCGGTTGCGATCGGGCTGCCAATACTTGGCAAAGGCATCTGCAAATACTTCAGCGCCCTGCCATTGCGACGCGGTGCCAGCGTAAATGAAATACGGATGCTGCACCCCGGCTGCACGGAGCTCGGCTTGAGACATCTTTTCGCCATCCAGATTAAAAATGGAGGTATCGGCACCGTTGGGAATCACTATGGTGTTAGTGCTTCCCAGTTCGTTGACTCGCTGTGCGACGCCCTCTGACACCGCGATTACTCCGGCAGCTCCCCGGAGCACGAATTTCTCCATCTGACGCACACCCCACACCACGGGTCGAGATGCTCCCATAATCTTGGTGGCATCGCCCCAAATATCGGCGGCATACCATACGTAGGGAACGCGCCGAAATGCCGCGGCAATGCGCACAACAGTCCCCGTTGTGGGAGGAGGTTCGACCAGGATAACGCGTGGACGGCGCACCACGAGGAGTCGAAAGAAAGCAGGGATATCGAAGGAAAGATAGTTAAGAATCCCTTTGACGTACCCGTCTTTATCGCGCAGCACCGGCAATCGAATGACCGATTTGTCCTCGGACTGTAACGGAGCCGGAGGGCGTGTCGTGAGTGCGCGAAGGGAGCGTCCGATATCTCGAATCCCCCGTTCTACCGCAGCTATGCGAAATGAAGCGGCTGCTACTTCGGGCATATGGATACGCGAAACGATAAGGACGTCTGGTCTTTGCTCTTTCAATGTGCATCCCCTATGGCTCGGCGATAAATATCGGCATGTGAGCTGGCAAAAACGTCAGGTGCGAAACGATTGGCCGCCTGTGCGCGAATCTGGGACGGGGCGAACTTGGTGGAGTGGCGTCTGGCTTGTACGACAGCGCGCATAGCGTCGCGCAGGGCGCGTGGCTGATCGATAGGGACGACGATACCGGCATCGTCGGGCACCATATGCCTTCCCCCGGCGGTGGCCGAGGCAATACATGCCAGCCCGAGACTCTGAGCCTCGGCGAATACAATTCCCCCCGACTCGCGCCCCGATACGAGAACGAGGCAATCTCCGCGACTCATTTCAGCCGCCATCATTTGGCGTGATACTCGACCCGTAAACTCGACGTAGTCGGCTACACCACAACTGGCCGCATACGCCTTTAACTCGGAAACTCTGGCAGAATCTCCCCCCACAATGAGCAAACGCGTATCGGGTATTTGCACGCATACCTGAGAAAATGCACTGATTGTTTCTTCTACGCGTTTATTGGGAGCTAGATGTGACACATGGATAAATCGAAAAATGCCGTCGGGCGTGCGTAGCGGATGGGAGAAGAATTCCTGCGGAACCGGTGAACTCACCACCTCGAATGATTCGCTACCGTAATACCGCGTTAGCTGGCGCGCAAATTCTGGGGAAACCGCGATGCGGAAAGCGGCTTCGCGCACAGCTGGAACGATGGCGCGAAAACGCGGACTCTTCGGGTTACGCGTCAACGACGATGGTCGATGCTCGGTAAGACCGTAGGGGACTCCCCACAGATCCGACAGTGCCCGAGCCGCCAAAATACCGGGGAAAACTGAGTGGGCGTGAATAACATCCGGTATACCGTAGCGATGCGCGTATTCAGCTCCACCTCGTCGTGCCGCAGCCTCGATGATACGGCGATCACCGGGAACAATCCCTCGCGGAATCATGGGGGGTTGACGGTAAACGACACGCTCAGGCAAGTGACATTCGCGCAAATCTGCTGGTCGTTGCCACAGTGAGCGCGCTTCAACAGCCAGTACTCCCACAGCCATTCCCCATTGACGCAGGATGGCTGTTTGTTCTACAAAAAAGCTTCCCGATAGCGGTTTATCGCAGGTCGGATACCACGACGGAGTCCACAGCACATGGGGTAGGTGGGCTCGAGATCGGGCGGATGTCATGGAGTTTTCCCTGTCAGATCAGCGACCACTTGGCGCGCTCGCGCCTGCCAGGTATGAGCTTGACGCACATTTTCACATTCATTTCGAGCGCGCGCGACCTCCTGTGGATTGTTGTCAAGATGGTGCAAAATCGCGCGAATTGAGTCGATTGAGTTCGGTGTCGACCATCCGATCTTATTTTTGTGGACCACGCGTGATACCAGCGTATTGTCAGTGGCGAGAATAGGTTTGCCTCGGGCAATGTATTCATACAGTTTTACCGGCGACGCAAAAGCCCCGTAAGGCTCAGGATCCATCGCAACGTAGCACACCGTTGCCCACTGATACAGTTCATCCCGATCCTTGCCGGACTTATGAACGATAGAAATATTGGGGCTATCGACCTGGGGATACTCATTCTTCACGCTCTCCCACCGGGCTCGATCGGTGCAGACCGTAAGATTAACCTGCGGCAGTGTGCGAACTGCTTCACATAGGTGATGCAGTCGATAGTGTCCGCCGATACCTCCGATATAAAACACGTTGAGAGCTTCGGAAGTATTGGTAGCTTTGACGATTTCACCGCCGGGAGGCAGCGGCTTGTAATGATCAGCGGGCGGCAAATACTCCGCCATTTCCACCGACGGCAAATATACGCGTGAACACCACCGGTTGTAGCCGGCGATTTCATATCGATAGACCGCTTTCATCAGCGCCGCGAGCGGCTGCCCCACACGCTCGTCATATTCGTCAAATTTCCAGTAAACGTCCCGGTAGAACACCCCTACCGGAATCCCGTGATTATGGCAGTGGCGCATGATTCCCAGGTCGAGGAAAAAGTGCGGCGGCAGATGGCGAGGCTCTGTGACCATAGCGGGGATCGTGGCTGTTTCGGAATACATAAAGTCGATGCGTTGGCCGGCCGCGATCCGTCGTTTAACGGCCCGCCATCGTTTGCGTCGTTCGGCCGCATATCCGGTAATGTCGAGGACTTCAATGCCCAGAGAGCGAAAGGCATCGAGCATCTGAATGGGACGGATGGCGGAGGCCGACACCGACTGCGGATTGAGCGCATACGGCGCGTGGTAGATCATCGTCGTCATGACATCTCCCGGGTTTCAGCATTCCGGCCGAGTTAAAAGCCGCTGGTACAGGTCAATATAGGCATCCGCCACGGCGTGTGGTTCAAACTGATTCTGAACCGTCGCGGCAATCGTGCGTGCATCCATCGTACGTGTTCGTTTGTCGAGGTCGATAATGGCGTCCGCGTATAGGCTGGGATCTTGCTGGTCAACGAGAGCGCCGACGGCCGGATCAATATACTCCCCCTGCCCTCCGGTTGCGCCGACAACGAGTGGGCGTCCGTTGACAATGGATTCGGCGGCGGCGACAAAAAAGTTATCGGCGCGAGTGGGGCCAAAGAACATGTCCGCGCGAGCGATTTCTCGTTGCACGGTGGCGGCGTCGACGGTACCCGGGAAGGTGGCGTCCACCCCCAAAGAGGCGGCCAGTTCAATGCACTGATTGCGTAAAGGCCCATCCCCCAGCCACACCAGTGAGCAGTCAACTCCTCTATTGCGAAGCTCCGCAATAGTGTGTAGTGCCACCACGGGGTCTTTACGTTCCACCAGAGCACCGGTGGATATCAGGCGCAAGTCACGGCGATTTTTGCGCCGCGGAGCAAGCTGTGGGGGTGAAGGTACTTGGCAGGGAATAATCTCAACTGGACGATCCCCCCGGATCTGCCGTAGCGGTTGGGCAAGGAAATCACACACCGCAACAACAACATCGGGCATGCGCTCCATACGCAACAGGTACGGGAGGGCGCGCTGCACGGGTTTGTGTAAAGTATGTGGTGACGTAATGGCAGACCAGTGTTCGGTATGCACCCACGGCGCGTTGAGATGCGCTCCGACGAAGGGTTCGAGCGCAGAAATAGCTTGCGTGTGGACTATATCCGCTTGTCTCAACAATGGCATTAGCCGAGCGCGTGCTCGCAAAATTGACAGCGGGTTCCGTGGGTCCATAACGATTCGCACTGTGCGAACGCCATCAATTCGGAGTCGTCGCGAACCGTCATCCAAGCTCGGCCGTACCAGATGGATCACCACAACGTCGGCTCCTGCTCGGGCTATTGCTTGAGCGTCTTTGAGGACAAACGCTCCTGAACTCATATTGTGTGTGGTTGGAAACCACGGCGTCACAATCGCCACGCGCATAGTAAACCCTCTCGTTTATCATCTAGATCTCACTGTAGTTCATTAGTACTCTGGCTCTGCATCAACCGGCGGTACCATATGCCTAGGGATCTGAAAAGGAACACACTATGGTCACTATTGCCGATGCCGATCGGTGGAATATTTACCATCACCACATTGGCCGCGTTTATTGGCGTTGCTCGCTTGGCTCCATTGAGCCGGTCAATGCGAAAGTCTCCACCATCGCCGCGTGGGCGCGCGCGCAACGCGGAAACTGGGCGGCGATTGTTGAAACCTCTACCGGCACGCATCTTGTCACCGACACTATCCGTTCCTTCCCGATTCTCTACCTGCGGCAGGCAAATAGGTGGGTTGTATCCTCCACTCCGCGAGCGTTACTGCGCCAGATTCCCAACTTGCAGATCAATCGCGATGCGGCTGCCGAATTTCGTCATACGGGTTTCGTGCTGGGTAGCGATACCCTTTTAGATAACGTTCACACAGTTACCGCCGGGCACGCCCTCACTCTCGACCCCGACGGTACGACCACCGAAATCGAACACACTCCCTTCGTATATGACTCGCGCATGGATATGACTGAGGACGCATTCTTGCGCATATTCCACGAGCAGCTACTTGATTTATTCAGTCAGTTCCTGGCAGATGCTCGCGGCCGCCAGATCGTCGTGCCACTATCGGGCGGGGCAGATTCTCGCTTACTGGTTGCTCTGCTTAAACACGTGGGAGCCTCTCACGTTCTGACATTTACATACGGAACTGCCGGTTCAAAGGAAGTTGCTGTATCGCGCGAAGTCGCTGAAACCATAGGTTATCCGTGGATATCAGTCCCCACCGATCCGCACCGCATGCGCGCGCAGTGGTACCGTCCACAAACAGCAGAGTTTTTGGCGGATACCTGGTCGGGTAACGCCTTGCCCCACATTCAAGACTGGTATGCGCTCACTCAGCTCACGCAATCCGAAGCGATTGACGCAGATGCTATCGTGCTTCCAGGGCATACCGTGGTAGGAAAGATCCACGATTACTGGTGTGTTGACCCAACTCTTCCTTTCTCCATTGAAGATATGACCCGCATGCTTTCTACGCATCACTTGGCGCTACAGGGGCATCCGGAATTTGGCTGGCTCACCGCCTACACTCGATCAAAAATCGTCAGATTCTTGCGTCGTTACTGGCCCGACGAAGCACCGCGGGCACGCCAGAGCGCGATGATCGGATTCAACCTAGCTGAACGGCAGGCGAAGTATATTTCTAACTCTATGCGAGCCTACGAACACTTTGGGCTCTCGTGGTCTCTTCCCATGCAACAGCAACCCGTGTGGGAAACCTGGCTACGTGCTCCCGCGACACTCCTAGATCCCGGACGCACGCGCTATGTCGAATACGCCAATCGAGAATACTCGCGATTCGCCGGAGACAAACTCGACTATTTCGGTGCCCCCGCGCAGCGTCTACCCAAAACACCCGTTCGAATGGCACGCACTATTTTGACTCGAGCTGGTCTGCTTAACCACGTCAACAATCTATATCGCGCCGGTGTCGAGCTACGTCACCCGATGGGATATGAAGCGCTGAGGGGAAGTTTATCCCGGGCAGAACTAGCCCGTCGTCTCCTGGCAGGAACGAATATTCTCGGCGTGTACGCCGATCTTTTTCTCACGAACAGCTGGGTTCCCGGCGCGTCCGTTATTCCCCCACCGTCGGTCAATCGCACCGTTGTTTAACCGTCCACCGCTGCCTCACGCGAAGCGTCTGCGCGTCGGTCAAACCGTTTGGCGGCAAAAAGGGACATCACGGTCATAACCACGAGGCATCCTGCCATAAGTAAGCCGAGCACGTAGATCGTGGTGAGTAGCTCATATGGTGTCCACAGTAACCACGCAATTGGCACCGCCGTGTAAAAAGCTGAGTAGATGAGCATCCAATGCTGGGTGCCGGTGGTCACGAACATCGTCGAAATGGGGGAGGTAACCAGCACCATCATCATCCACGGAATCAGTGCTTGAGCATAGTAGCCGGTCTGTGAAAAGTGGGCACCAAAAAACCACGGCAACAGCCGAGGAGCGATGATGTAGAGCAGCATGAACGGGGGGATGCCAACGATAAGCGCGCGCGTAATCGATCTGCGAACTTCACGGTACATATTCCCCGGTTCAATAATTGATAGCTTTTGAAAAAACACTTGGGATACCGCGGAGTTGATGAGGAGAACCGGTGCACGTACTGCTTGAGAAGCGATAACGAACTCTCCGAGAGCGCCGACAGAAGCCGCTCCAATAAGGAGATTGATTCCGTTTAGACGCAAAGAATCGAGGAGGACGTTGGGGCCATTAAGCAACGGCATTTTCCAATGCTTGCGCATCATTTTCTTAGTCGACAACGCATCGGTGGTATCGATGGTGCGCAAGTCACGGGCCCGGATACCCAGATTAAAGAAAGCGAAAGCCTGCCCAATAGTTTGTCCGATGATGAGTCCGGGCAGGGCAATCCAACCGAGCATACCGCAGCCCAACTGTCCTCCTGCTTGGCCGATCTGCTGCTGTACGCGATTGGAGGCAATCGTACGATAATCGGTTTTGCGGTTATACCAGTACTGCAGTGTGGTTGCGCCGGCGAGAAATACCGTGGTGATGCCGATATAGGGCATCCATTGGGCAACCGACGTCCCAAAGTGCCCCGCAATCAGAGGACGGGCAAGAAAAGCGGTTATGGTGGCCACGAGCGCGAAAACCGCGATGGAGCGAAATGCGATACGGGCAACTACTTTGGCATTGGCATCATCGCGCTCCAGCATAATTGCCATATCGAAGCGGCTGGCCGCAATTGTCACTACCACAGCCACGACGGAATTGTAGGCACCGAGTTCGCCGAGAAGCTCGCGACCAAACAACCGCGTCAAAATCGGCATGACGAGAAGAACAACGATTTGTCCCAGGGCCGTACCCGTCATCAATGTGACGACATGACGCAAGAACGGAGATGATTTACTCACCGACCGTATATACGTCACCAACCGTTTAAACACTGTGTCCTTTCGCCCTCATCCGACGCGCAGGTGCCATCTCGAGGGCGTTACAGGTTGATCGCCTGCCCTGAGCTCGCCGAATCGAGAATTGCCTGCACCACCTTCATTGTGCGCAATCCCTCACGCATGGTCACATGTTCTGACCCGGTTCCGACAATAGCGTCGCGGAAATGCTCATGTTCAATGCGCAACGGTTCGCGTTTGATGAGGGCAAAGCGACGCACTTCCCCCTCCGCGACTCCGCGAAATGCGGCAATTTGATCCCACTCGAGAGGAAAACGCCCATTTTCGTAGAAGGTCAAGTCCGACATTGACGTATCGGCAACGAGCGCTCCGCGCGCTCCGGTTACGATCGTCTTGCGATCCTTATACGGAGTTAACCAGTTGACCACATGCGATACGAGAGCACCGTTTGATAAACGCCCCGACGCGGTCATGAGATCCTCAAATTCGCGCCCCGATCGGTATCCGGTCTGCGCGAAAATCGTTTCGTATTCAGCTCCCGTAACCCAGGCCGCCAGATCGATGTCGTGAGTTGCTAGATCCTTGACAACGCCCACATCGGCGATTCGTGCGGGAAATGGAGATTGACGTCTTGTTGCCACCTGATAAATCTCGCCGAGAAATCCCTCGGCAACGAGTCGCCGCATTTCCAAAAGCGCCGGGTTGCAACGCTCAACGTAACCAACGGCTCCGATAACCTGGGCTTTTTCATACGCGTCAACAATGGCCTCGCCCTCCTCCAGCGTGGAAGCCAGGGGCTTTTCCACCAGCGTATGTATGCCCGCCTCCGCCAGCTTAATGGCAACATCAGCGTGTAGGCCGGTGGAAACCGCAACGATTGCCGCATCGATATCCTGCTCAATAAGGGCGTCGACGTCAGGAAGCACATCGAGATCTCCGGCCACATCAAAGCGGTCACCATGCGCATCTGCCACCGCGACAAGATCAACGCCTTCGGTCTGGCGGGCATTGCGAACATGGTGACGTCCCATCATGCCGAGACCGAGAACCCCCATCCGGATATTCGTCATTATGCACCTGCTTTCGCACACGCATTTACTGCTTCAACCACACGTTCGAGCTCACCTTGCGTCAACGACGGGTGAACCGGCAGAGAAATTACCTGTGCCGCCGCTTGTTCAGTGACAGGTAGTTCTAATCCGGGAGCGTATTTTTCAAGCGAGGGAAGACGATGATTTGGAATCGGGTAGTAGACTCCCGACCCCACCTGGTATTCCTCTCGCAGGGCATTGACAAAACGATCGCGATCTGTGTCCGTCACTCGAATCGTGTACTGGTGGTAGACGTGCACCGCGCCTTCAGCTACCGCAGGGGTGATAACTCCCTCGAGGTGCTCATTCAAAAATGCGGCATTGCGTTGCCGCTGATTGGTCCACTGTTCCAAGTTACGCAACTGGACTCGACCGATGGCGGCATGTATGTCGGTCATACGGTTATTAAGTCCCACTACTTCGTTGGCGTAGCGTTGTTCCATTCCTTGATTGCGGATGAGCCGCGCCAAGCGCGCCACATCCGGATTGGAAGTGGTCACCATTCCTCCTTCGCCGGAGGTCATATTCTTGGTGGGATACAGGGAGAAGGCGGCAAACTTGCCGAACTCTCCTACCATTCGGCCATGCAATGACGCCCCGTGCGCCTGCGCGGCATCTTCGAAAACTGCCAGGTCGTGTGCTTGAGCGATTTGCTGCAACTCATCCATGGCGGCGGGATGCCCGTATAGGTGGACCGGCATGATAGCTTTCGTCTTCGACGTAATCGCGGCTTCGACGGATTTCGGGTCGAGACAGAAATGGTCAATTTCAATGTCAGCGAAAACAGGGCGCGCGCCCGTGATAGCTACGGAGTTGCCGGTGGCGGCAAACGTAAATGACGGAACGATGACTTCATCCCCGGGACCTATGCCGCTAGCCAGTAATCCGATGTGAAGAGCGGAGGTCCCCGAGTTAACCGCTATGGCCTGAGCCGCAGGAGTCAATTGGCGAGAGAATTCTTCCTCGAAAGCGGCGACTTCAGGACCCTGCGCCACTATCCCAGAACGAAGTACCGCTGTGACGGCCGCTACTTCGTCCTCGCCTATCAGTGGCTTAGCAGCCGGGATCATTGGTTGCGTCATGACTCATTTGCCTCTCTTAACTCATCGTCGTCTACCAGTGTGTAGCGCCGACCCGTCTCGGGACACTCGAATAGAGTGCGGGAGTCCTCGACGGGAAGTAATCTCACTCCCGCATGTCCCACCCAGCCAATGCGGCGAGCAGGTACCCCCGCCATCAGTGCGAAAGCAGGAACGTCTTTTGTCACCACTGCCCCGGCGGCCACGGTTGCCCACTGCCCGATCTCAATTGGCGCCACACAGACCGCGCGAGCACCTATCGAAGCTCCGCGTCGGATTACCACACCGACAGCTTCCCAATCGGTTGCTGACTTCAACGAACCGTCCGGATTAATCGCTCTGGGGAACACATCATTAGTCAGCACCGCTGCGGGGCCAACAAAAACGCCGTCATCGAGTACAGCCGGCTCGTAGATCAGGGCGTAATTCTGCACTTTACAGTGATTTCCTAAACGCACCCCGGTTCCAATATAGGCTCCGCGTCCAATGATGCATTCGCGACCGATTTGCGCATCTTCACGGACTTGGGCCAAATGCCACACGGAAGTTCCCTCCGCGATATGCGCAGAATCGGATACGTCCGCGGTATCGACAATTCGTGGCATGGGATCTCCTCATAGGTCGTTCCAGAGTCAGTTTAGTTTACCTCCTTTTCGCGCGGGAATGAGCACTCCCCCATTCTTCGCGTATCGAACCGAAACGCGATTCCAACCGTCCCGATAAAAGGTGAGACAATACCGGTATGCATTTGACCGATAAAACATGGCTCGTGGTACCGCTGTACAACGAAGGAACCGTCGTGCGCGATGTGCTCACCCAGGCGCGTCGCATATTTCCCAATATTATTTGCGTTGACGATGGCTCCCGAGATAATTCAGTCGATGAAGCTATTGCTGCGGGCGCATGGGTTGCCGTGCATCCCATTAATGTCGGGCAAGGTGCCGCATTGCAAACCGGCATCGAATATGTGTTACGTCATACTGACGCAGAATATCTCGTCACCTTCGACGCCGATGGGCAGCATCGAGCAGAAGATGCTCTGGCTATGCTGGAGGCGGCCCACGAACGTGATCTCGGTTTTGTGCTGGGGTCTCGTTTTCGCTCCGGGCATGTCGAGATGGGCTTACTCAAACGCATCATTTTGAAAACGGTCGTACTTGTCACCCGACTACGCAGCGGATATCAACTGACCGATGCACATAACGGTTTACGGTTGATTCGACGCGACGCCGCCGAGCATATTTCCATCGAGCAAAATCGTATGGCACACGCCTCGGAGATCATCGAGCAACTATTTGCCACCGGATTGAAATGGGAGGAAATCCCCGTTCACATCCGCTACACGCCGTATTCGCGCAAAAAGGGACAATCCCTTTTGAATTCCATCAATATCCTCGTCGAACTCATCATGAAGTAGGTACTTTTCATGCTAGAAATCCTTGGATCACAATGGGTTGCGAAGATTACGATCGTCGCATTCCTGATCGCCGTCACGTACATCATGATGAAACCGGTTAAGTCGGCTTCTCACCTGGCTCTGCGACGACTCGGCATGATGCTATTTGTTCTCTTTGCCGTGATTGCGGCTGTATTCCCCGGCCTCGTTTCACGTGTCGCATTCTTCTTCGGTATTGGTCGCGGCACCGACTTCCTGCTATACGGACTTACCCTCGTATTCTTTGGTTCTGTCGTCACCTCATACCGGCGTGATTCTGCCAATGATAAGAAACTCACCCACATTGCGCGCACCATAGCTTTGCGCGATGTCCGCGGCGGCCCCAACGGCTACCGCAGCGACGAACAGGCGGATTCGCGGTAAGGATTGAGAGAAACACATCGCATAGAGTCGACTTAATGAATAAAACACGACAATCTGGATTCACACTCACGTCTAGGCGGAGAGTGCCAAGCACTTAAGCGCCACACGCTGGCCGCCACACGCGTGCAAGATATTTCGATTTTCGGGAGGACGATATCTATGGGAGATCAGAAGAAGGATATTCCTCCTTCATTCCAACCTTCCCAACCGCGTCAACGGCCAAGCGCCAGCGATGCTAAACCCGCCCGTTCTCGGCATACGACCCGCGGACGGCGCCATGATGTCGAGCGGCGATCCATCAAAACAGGCGCGGCGCAACCCAATAATAGCGACCGTCAGGCACATGATCAGCGGACACCGCGTCAGCGCGTAGGTAGGCGAGAAGATTCTCCATCGCCAGCTCAATCCCGGTCGCAATACAGCAACCGCTCCCAACGTCAGCAACCGCCCCCCAGCTACGCTCCTCGTCAGCGCGGGCAAGCGCAATCACATGGGCAGCCGGTGCGCCGCCAGTTACACGGAGCCTATATTCCGGCTCGCAGTACCGAGCCTTTTGCTGAGCAAGGCAGTTATCCAGTACCTACGAAAGGACGCGACGGCGGCGGCTCTGAACAAGTCTTCGCCCCCGCGGCACCGCGTCCTCGACGACGTCGACGCCCTTTGCGTCGGGCCGCTATCGTGCTGGTTATTCTCCTTATTCTCGTACTTGCCTGGCCGGTAGGTTTGCTGTGGTGGGCGTCCTCGAAAATCAATCATGTGGAGGCCTTGAGCGACTCCGCAGCCACACCTGGTACCACCTATCTGCTGTCGGGCTCGGATGAACGTGACGGTGATTATTCCGTCAATGACGGTACCGAGGGGCGCCGCTCAGACACCATTATTCTGCTTCATAAAGCCTCCAATGGACAGACATCCCTGGTGTCGTTACCGCGTGATACGTGGACGGAGATTCCCGGGTACGGCCACTCCAAATTGAATGCGTCATACGCCTGGGGTGGAGAAAAACTGCTGGTTGAGTCGGTGGAAAATCTCACCGGGCTACACGTCGACCATTTTGTCGAAGTCGGAATGGGTGGCTTCACACGTATCGTAGACGCCGTCGATGGTGTCGAACTTTGTCTGGATTATGCCGTCGACGATCCTTCATCGAATCTGACGTGGCCCGGAGGATGCCATCATGCGGATGGTGATACGGCTTTAGCATTTGCGCGAATGCGTTATGCGGACCCCGAAGGAGATATTGGGCGGGCGGCACGCCAACGTCAAGTGATGTCGGCTGTATTGGACAATGCTCTGTCGGGAGATACTATTATCAACCCCATACGACAGGTGAGAGTAGCCGGCTCGGGAGCTGCGGCTGTCACGACTGACCCGGATACGTCAGCCTACGACTTAGGCAAAATCGCCCTCGGCGTACGCAAGGCCTCAAAGGATGGTCTGATGGGGGCTCCCCCTATATCCAATCTTGGTCTACCAACTGCGGCGGGACTTGCCGTTGAACTGGATCCAGATAAGATTGACGATTTCTTTGCGCGCCTGCGCGAGGGAGCGTTAACACCGACAGATTTTGAGAAAAATCAATAGAAAACTGTCCTGCGCTACGCGGTAAGTAAAGCGCAGGACAGAGTACTGATCTGCCGCCAGCGGCAGATCAGACTTGCGTCCGTTTACTTGGTGTTAATCCGGCGCGGCCCCGCCTGCCAAGCACTCCAGGCCGATTCAACGATCTCACGAACCCCGCGGGCGGCGTGCCAGTCGAGATCCTCGGTGATACGCGAAGCATCTCCAATCAGTTGCGGTGGGTCTCCCGCCCGGCGATCGACTTCATCAATGGTGAAATCGATACCCGATACGTCGCGGATAGTTTCGATAATTTCGCGTACAGAGGTCCCTTTGCCGGTACCCACGTTGTACACGTGGTAGGCCATTTCCTCACCGGAAGCGATCTTGTCAAGCGCGGCGACATGGGCTTTCGCGAGATCGAGAACGTCGATGTAGTCGCGGATACAGGTGCCGTCAGGTGTTGGATAGTCGGTGCCAAAAATCTTCGGATTTTCCTGACGTGCCAAACGGTCAAAAACCATGGGAATGAGATTGAGAGTGGCGGGATCTCCGAGCTCATCCCACCCCGAACCGGCCACATTAAAGTAGCGCAAACCTACCCAGCGCAGCCCCCAAGCTCGCTCACAATTCGCCATCATCCACTCGCCGATGAGCTTCGTTTCACCGTACGGATTAATGGGATGTTTCTCGATGTCTTCCTCCACGACCTCAACCGGAGGCATCCCATACACGGCGGCGGAAGATGAAAAGATCATCTGCTTAACTCCCGCATTTTCCATCGCCAACATGACATTTGCGAGGCCGCCGACATTCTGCTGGTAATACCACGCCGGACGTTCAACCGATTCCCCCACCTGTTTGCGGGCGGCAAAATGAATCACTGCGGTTACGTCATCATCGACCATCGTATTCAACAACGTCTCACGGCTTGACGTATCTGCCACGTCGAGAACGACAAGTTTCGCGTCCCCTACCCGGTCAGCAGTGCCATAGGATAAATCATCAACGACGACCACATCATCGCCGCGTTCTTGCAAAAGCCGAACAACATGCGCGCCAATATAGCCGGCGCCACCAATCACCATAATGCTCATGCTTCAAGACTACCCCGCCAAGCGAGACCACGGTATCAGTCAGAGGCAGATGACGCGTTTTCTGCGCGTGCTGCTTCCACCTTCGCCTGGAGTTTCTCACCCTTTTCATGCGCAAGATCGCGTAGTTCAGACTGGAATTCGCGCATACGAGTGCGCACTCGGGTACCCTGCTGCGAATCTGCCGCCCCGATAATGCGGGCGGCTAAAAGTCCGGCATTTCGGGCTCCGCCAATTGACACGGTAGCTACCGGAACCCCGGCGGGCATTTGCACAATAGACAGTAACGAATCCATGCCGTCAAGATACTTTAACGGCACCGGTACCCCAATGACCGGCAAAGGAGTCACCGCAGCGAGCATTCCCGGCAAGTGGGCGGCACCGCCAGCCCCGGCAACAATAACTTGAATACCGCGACTTTCAGCAGTTTGTCCGTATGCGATCATTTCATCGGGCATGCGATGTGCCGATACCACTGCCACCTCGAAGCTGATATCGAACTCGTCAAGGGCTCGTCCGACTTCTTTCATCACGGACCAATCAGAATCCGATCCCATAACTATACCGACGGTTGTCATCGCGCTGTCCCCTTCATTGCTCGCCAAATAAGATATCGATTGCTCGTTGCGCCTGTCGCGCTGCTTCCTCCGCGCAGGCCGCTTCAACGTTCACATGTCCGAGTTTGCGCCCCGGCCGTACAGACTTACCGTACAAATGGATATGTGCACTCGGAACCTGTTTCAAAGCCGCCGGCAACGCCGCCGCCGCATGATCGTAGGTGGTTCCCAGTAAATTCTTCATCACCCATACCCGACCACGCAGATCGGTGGGGCCCAGCGGTAAATCAAGCACAGCTCGTAGATGCTGTTCGAATTGACTGGTCTGGGATCCGTTAATCGTCCAGTGTCCAGAATTGTGGGGGCGCATGGCCAACTCGTTGACGAATACGGATGCGCTGCCTCTCCCCTTCCTGTTTTTCGCTGGCGGTACCTGATCCGAAGCGGAAAGATCCGACGGGCTCTGCTCCACCAGGAACATCTCAACCGCTAGAACCCCCGTGACACCTAGTTCATGCGCGATCGTTTCGGCAGCGTGATAGGCCTGTTTCTGGACGCTGTGCGACAGTAGCGGAGCTGGAGCAATCACTTCCGCACATACGCCGTCGCGTTGAATCGTCTGCGCAATCGGCCAACGAGCAATTTCGCCCGACGGTGAACGCGCAAGCAAAACCGCTAATTCGCGGGTAAACGGTACCTTTTCTTCCACCAACACCGGACCGCGTTCAAGCCAGTCGTCAAGTGAATCATTGTGGTTAACGACGCGGACACCTTTGCCGTCGTAGCCTCCAACCGGTGTTTTTGCTATGAATGGCCACGAAACTTCCTGTCCGAAGCGACGCAGTTGCTTATGTGAAGTCACTTGCGCCCAGGTGGGAACCGGCACCCCAATCTCGGTGAGTTTACGGCGCATAGCCAGCTTATCCTGCGCATATAGCAATGCATGCGGAGGCGGTTGCACCGATATCGATGTATCAAGTTCCGCCAATACTTCTTGTGGAATATGCTCATGCTCAAAGGTGACGACCTCGGCGCCTTCCACCAGACGCAACACATCCCCCAGATCATTGGGATCGCCTACCGTGGCGCGCGCAGTTACTTGGGCAGCGGAGGAATCCTCCGCTTCAACGAGAGTTTTCAAGGTGATATTCAAATCAACCGCGGGAGGCACCATCATACGCGCCAGCTGTCCGCCGCCGATTACTGCAATAACTCGATCCACGGTGCCAATCTATCGCGAATTGGACGGCGGCGTTGATTGCTTACGAGGAGCGAGAATCAGAAGCGGCGACGCCTGCGCCCCATGGAGACAACCGCGCCCTTGGGCATAACGATGTCGGGGTCGAGACTAGCGGGAACTGCCGACAGTGAAATGCGAAAAACAGCGGGTTTTTCCTCGTATAGTTCGAGGCGTCCCCCGACACTTTGAATAAGAGCGCGCGCCAAGGGAAGACCGATCCCCGACGATCCATGCCCGGATACACCTTTATCAAAAATATGGGGCGCGATATCCTCACCAACCCCGTTTCCTTCATCGGAAACATCGATGAATACTCCCCGGCTCGTCGCACCGGTGCGTGCGACCACCCGGGTAGTGCCATCGCCATAACGCAGGGAGTTTTCAATAAGGGTGGCAAGCACTTGGCCGAGCACCGATTGGTCTGCCAGTACCGGCTGCGCAGCCTCATCGGTGAATATCAGCTCACGACCTTGTTTCGTATACTGTTCTTCCCACTCTTCACGCTGCTGGTTAAATACTTCAAGCAGGTGAATAGCTTCGGTATTTCCCGAGGTCTCTTTGGTGGCATTCAGCAGGTCTTCAATCACGGTTGTCAGGCGTTCCACCTGTTCGAGACATACGCGCGCTTCGTTAGCTACTTCGGGATTTTCTGCCAGCAGTTCAATTTCTTCTAGGCGCATCGATAATGCGGTGAGCGGTGTACGCAACTGGTGAGACGCATTTGAGGCAAACTGGCGTTCAGCAGCAAGCCGACCGGCCATGCGTTCTCCGGTTCGGGCAAGCTCATCTTGAACGAGATCAATTTCCTCAATACCGGAGGGCTTGACTCTCGCCCGAACCTGGCCGGAACCTATTTGCTCTGCTTGGGCGGCCAAATAGATCAGCGGAGCGGAAATACGCCGAGACCCACGCAAGGCTAACCACCAACCAACCGCCAGCGAGGCGATCATTCCCGAAGCTAGCGCGAGAACTAGGCGCATGATGCGCCACAGTGCGCTCCACGCCGATGTTTCTACCCGCACCGTTGAACCAGAAGGTATGACAATGGCGGCTCGCAGGCGAGGCGGATCAAGCGGTTTCCCTACCACAAGGGTTTCCCGGCCGGGTATATTGACGCGTACGTAATGGTGTTCGTGCTCGCGGGCCCCTTGCAACCAGCTGACAATAATAGCCTGATCAACCGGCTCACCCTCTTTCACCCGACGTTCAACCGTATTGGCCAACGCTTGCGTTTGCGATTCGAGGGCGTAGGACTCAGCTTGCCACACCAAAATCCCACCGATTACAGCGGCGGGAATGCCCAGAATAAGGACCGCCACGGTCACTGCCGTGGCGATCATTTTAATAACGCGTTCGCGCACCTGCTACCCGCGTTCTTTTTCGAACCTGAACCCCATGCCTCGCACGGTCGTAATATAGTGCGGGTCGGCAGCATCGTCACCGAGTTTGCGCCGTAGCCACGATACGTGCATATCGAGCGTCTTAGTGGAACCGGATGGGTCCGACCCCCACACTTCACGCATCAATACGTCCCTTTCAACCACGTTTCCAGCTTCCCGCACAAAAACTCGAAGCAAGTCGAATTCTTTTGCCGTCAGCTGCAGTTCACGATCACCGCTGAATGCGCGATGAGCGCCAACATCAACGCGCACATCTTGGGCGACGAGTTCGCCTTCGGATTCTTCACCACCGGTGCGACGTAGCAGGGCACGTACGCGAGCAAGGAGTTCGGCGAGTCGGAATGGCTTCGTC
The DNA here is from genome assembly GCA_030537795.1 of Actinomycetaceae bacterium. GTDB lineage: Bacteria > Actinomycetota > Actinomycetes > Actinomycetales > Actinomycetaceae > Gleimia. The sequence continues at coordinate 4,346 of JAUNVE010000031.1, read as the reverse complement.
ACGTAGTCATCGGCTCCAGCATCGAGACCGACCACCATATCGACCTCATCTGAGCGGGCGGTCAGGATAAGGATGGGGGTCGACAATCCATTTTTACGCACCTGACGTGCGACATCGAGCCCGTCCATATCCGGCAGGCCAAGGTCTAACACGATCAAATCGGCGCTGTCGGCTTCATTCAGCGCTCCCCTGCCGGTCCCGTGGGCACGCACCTCGTACCCTTCGCGGCCGAGGGCGCGAGTCAATGGTTCTGCGATTGCTGGGTCGTCTTCGACCAAAAGTACTGTAGTCACAGTTCTATAGTATGCCACTACCGCATCTTTCACATTTCATTACCTAGTAAAATTTGTCACGATATCGAGGTACTCACGGGTTTTCCCTCTAAATATCAGTGTTTTTAGCTACTGAATATTCGTGGAATATTCCACCATATGACAAAGACAGCTCATTCTTCACACAGGTCATTCCCAGTCCCGCCCTCCCACTGTTCATCAGACGCCGCGGCGCTCACAGGAGTTACGACAGTATGCCACCGCCGCGAGGAAGCTGCGCAGGATCGCAGCTTGGCAATTATGGCGGGGTCAATGGTTCAAACTGGCGCGGTTGGCGGCGTTCGGTAGACACCATAAACGGAACGACCCGCCCGACGCCTCGCAAATCGGCTTCTTTGGCAGCCGATACCTTGTATTCCGGTCCCGCTTGACCTTTGAGGATCCGTTGCGCAGTATCTGCATCGGTCAATATCTGTCCCACCGGTGCCACATCTACCAGACGGGAGGCGAGATTAACGGGGGGCCCGAATACGTCACCGGAGCGGGAAAATACTGCTCCCTGTACGACGGAAGCGCGCACGGGAAGCAAGCCGTGTATCGAATTCAGACGTTCCATTAGCTCCGTTACCACTCGCAAACCCGTCGGTAAATCATCGGCGATATAAAATACGGCATCGCCAATCATCTTGACTACCCGACCTCCGGCCGACGGGACGGCCACTCGACACACTGTTTCAAACTGATCGATGAGGTCGACTAGATCACGCTGCGGCAATGACGCAGATTGCGACGTGTATGACACCATGTCAACGAATCCGAGAGTCCGAATAAGCGGGAATTGATTAGTTTCGTCCTGCTGACCGCGGTGGGATACTTCTGAGTCAACGCGGCTTATGAGACCTTCCAACTGGCGTTTCCATGAATAGACAAGCTCCTCTTCGAGCAGCGGCAAAAAATCGCGCATCTTATCGAGCATAACCAGTCGCGCGGTGGTGTCATCGAGCGTGAAACGACGTGCGAGATCGTCAACGAAAGCTTCTACCTGCCACAGCACGAGGCGGTCCGTAATATGCGATTGCGCGCGGACGAGGGACAGCCCTGTTCCCAAGTCAATATCACCGGCGTCGATAACGTCTGACCAGCGCTGATAGGCACGCAGGTCCTGGGTTGTGAAGATCACCTCGTCTTCTTCGACGGGAGAAAACCCCATCGCAATCCAGTATGCGTTGACTCGCGTCACCGGGGTGTCGGTTCGCTTAGCGATATCTTTTGCCGTCAACTGAGGCTGCCCACCGAGGAGGAGCTTGCGATACGCTTCCACCGTCCCGGTAGGTTTTCGTTCTTCTTCACGTGCGCTGTACATCACACATAACCCTATTAGGTGTGACATGACGCGCGCTATGGTTCAGAAAAATGACGGTGTTTTCAGGAGTCTATTGGCAGATTCTGTCTTGTGTTGACCGCCTAACGGTCGATATACTGTCATGTCCACGCGGTTAGTTCACTGCGTGGGAGTGAAAACTCTATAGGGGATGATCGGTTTCGACAGCGATGATTGATCGATGTGAAGCGGGCCGAGGATGTGTACTGACCTCGTTAACCATGTATGCAAACCAATAGGTGCCAAACAAAACCGCACCGACTTCGTACTCGCAGCCTAAGCTAGCGAGCAAGTCCGTCAGACCAGGTGAAGCTCTTAGCCTGGACCCTGGCGTCGTTTTAAGAGCCACTGGGTGACAGCCTCGTTGACGGGTTGCTACCGACACTTAGTTAACTGAGCCGACCACTGTTGCGTCTACACATAGGTGGCGGCTGAGAAATAACTCGTAGACTGCGCCCGGAGAAGCCATGGACTGTCCTCGTTGGACGCGGGTTCGATTCCCGCCATCTCCACAGTTTTTCGGACCGCCGTCATGGGCGGTCCGATTTTTGTTGCCTAAAACTTCAATCGCCTCCACACCCGGCCTGCAAACGATGCGATTATTACAAATTTTAATCATTAATCTGTTACTCTCGTCGTGAAGGAGAAATTCGATTTTTTCCACGGTGAACTTAATCAGAGGTCAGAGATCGTGAACACAAGAAAACTGACTCGTGCCATACGTGTATAGTCGTTCATTGCGGCGTTTCTGATGTTGGGCTCCATCCTGACGCTGGGTCCAGCCTATGCGACAACTTTTTCATCACCTGATGAAGACAGCTTCCCCCAGTCTGATTTCCAGGAATATGCCAGTGAGAGTCTTGACGTGGATGGGGCAGACGCGCTCTCCGACAGTGATGAGTTCGCCGACTCTCCTACCCCATATGCCACGCCCCCACAGTCCGCGCCCTCCGGAAATGAAATAGCCGAGCAAACGGTGAACTCCGATGCAGAGGCGGCGACGCAACCAAGCAGAGCAGGTCGCGTTCAACTTCAAAGTAACGGAAGCGTATACGACTCGCTCGAGGATGCTATCGCACAGGCCACGAACGGTGACACGTTACTTCTGCTCGACGATTTGGTTTTGACCGAACAGGTCACTATTCCAGGGCATCTTGAACTTACACTTGATCTGCAGAACAACACCTTGATCTCGCAAATCGATCCGTCTCAAGCTTCGGCACTTGTCGTGAACGAAGACGGAAGTTTTACTCTGCAAAACGGGAAAATGACGGGCGGTAAAGCTAATGCCAATGGCTACACCGGTGGCGCCGTGCGCCTGGCGGGGCAGGCAAAGATAAAACTCGTGATTGAAAATATCGAGGCGAGCAATTTTACGTCACAGCGCAAAGGTGGCGTTCTTTTCAGCTCTGCCGAATCCGCCCAAATCACTATTAACCGATCAAATTTTCACCATAATCGCTCCGCAGACAACGGGGGCGGCGCCATTTACATGAACGGAAACGATCAGAACTCATATATGCGGCTGAATGACACCACCCTCAAGGAAAATCTTGCTACCGGGTCAAGCCGAGTCGATGGAGGTGCCGTCGCTTATGTTGGTGCAGGAGAATTCTCCATGACGGGATCTACGGTTGAAAACAACGAAGTTCACAGCACCGATGATTTTTACGGCTTCAAATATGCGCAAGGCGGAGGATTATCCATCACTGGACCGCTCAATGCGCCAGCGGGCAATTTGGCTGTCCATCTGGAAGACAATGTCATCAGCGGGAATAAGGCCCAAGTGTACGGCGGCGCAATCTATTTCGAGCTCAGTGCAAACAACGGAGATACCCTCTCACTCGTCTCCGGTCGTTTCGAGGACAACTACTCTGCTTTTGCGGGAGGCGCAATCGACTACTCCATCCACAATCAGCCGCCACTGGAGTTGAAGTCAGTGATGATGACAGGCAACAGCGCCGTGACAGGCGCGGGTATTTGGCTGTGTCCTGCCGGCAAACTGGACAGCCACTCCACGTTGGGTGGATACATTGTGGGAAATACTCTGACCAACGCTGGTCACCCGAGTGCCAGCGGCACTGATATCCGTTTCGAAGGGTCCGACTCTGTCTTCGGTGCGTCCGATAATAATCCTGAAGTGAACCGAGTGACGGTGTCTCCTCGGGACTTCACCGGAAACTTAGTTCGATGGTATGCCGATGAGATGGGAGCTCTATATCAACCGGGGGATCCGCTCCTTAGCACGGATTATTACACTCAGCGACATACGTCATTCGGTCTCTACGGCGAGGGAACGGCACCAGATCTCACCGAACTTGAAAACCAAGCCAAACTGATCTTCCGAAACAACCAGGCAGCCTTCCGCGGTGGCGCTATCTCCAGTAACAGCCCAATTGTTATCGGTGACACCGAAAGCAAAGAAAAAGAACTAACCGTTCACAAAGTGTGGAAAGATGAATCGGGCAAAGAAATGGAGCTGGACCTGCCCGAGTCAATCGAAGTGACACTCATGCGCCACGACGATCACGGTGGTAGCTACGCCCTCGAGACCGTTGAGTTAAATCCCGATAATCAATGGTCTCACCATTTCGTGAATCTTCCCGCATATGGCACCGTCAATGATTACCCAACGGAGTTTACGTACGATATTGTCGAAACCACTGACGTACCGGGGTTTGAGTTAACGAAAC
>JAUNVE010000002.1:97070-101951 GCA_030537795.1 Actinomycetaceae bacterium | reverse complement strand
ACGGCCGAATTTCATTTTCATATTAACCGACGATCAGGGGCCGTGGGCTGTTCCGTGGGAGATGCCGGAGCTAATTATGCCCAATCTGCAGCAACTAGCTGATGAGGGGACGATTTTCAATAATTTTTACTGTGCCTCTCCGGTGTGTTCGCCCGCGCGAGCGTCGCTCCTGACGGGGAGAATGCCGTCGGCACACGGTGTCCACGACTGGCTGGTTGGCACGAGGTCGCCCCAAGCTCATCCGGATAAGTATCTCGATGATCTGACGACACTTCCGGCAGTCCTCGCCGGCGCGGGGTATCGGTGCGGACTTTCGGGCAAGTGGCATGTCGGAGACTCCCGGGAACCGGCTCCTGGATTTAGCGATTGGTATGCGCATCGATACGGTGGAGGGCCGTATTACAACGCCCCTATTTGGAAAGACGGACAAGAAGCCGAAGAGCCCTCCTACTTCACCGATGCGATCGCAGACCATGCGCTCGCCTTTCTTGAAGATGTCCACGATGAGCCATTTTTCCTTGAGATTGCAACCACGGCTCCGCATGATCCGTGGGATGGTGATAATCATCCCGACGACTTACTCGACCTCTATGCGGATTGTGACTTCCCGTCGGTTCCCCGCGAGCCGCGACACCCGTGGACGCAACCGCGGAAGGCCGATTTTGATCACGCTTTCGAGGATCCGCAGACGAGTCTACGAGGATACTGCGCGGCGCTTTCGGGTGTCGACCGACTAATCGGACGAGTTCGTCAAAAACTTGAGCATAAGGGTCTAGCGGAACAAACCATTATCTTTTACATGGCGGATAACGGCTTCTCCTGTGGGCATCACGGGGTGTGGGGTAAGGGGAATGGCACGTTCCCTTTGAACTTTTGGGAAAACTCCATCCGGGTTCCATTTGTAGCCTATGTTCCACCGCAGTTGCGTGACAGCGAACAACCCGCCCTCGTTGACTCACATCTGTCCGCAGTATCGTTCTTCCCAACCGTATGTGAACTGGCCGGCGTTGAACCTCCTACTGATCCCCTGCGGGCGGGTACATCTCTCGCCGGGTATCTCGATGAAGAATCACCCGACCCAGAACCCGTGATTGTTTACGACGAGTATGGGGGAGGTCGGATGATCCGCTCAGGTCGATGGAAATACATTACTCGCTTCAGTGGCCCAACCGAACTATACGATTTGACCTCTGATCCGCATGAGCGTGACAACCGTGCTGATGATCCGAATTTGGCACATATTCGAGATGACTTAGATCGAACTCTGAGTGATTGGTTTACACAGCACGAGACGCCGCTTCATCGAGCTTTTGAGCAACCTGTTAGCGGGTATGGGCAAATCCACCCCACGTGGCGACGAGATGAAAAGAACCGGTACGTGGGGTCCGGTCAGACGTTCGATGGAGTGCGACAAGCAGACGGCAGTCACTAAATGACTCGTCCAATGATCATATATGGCTGGGTCAAAGGGCCTACCAATTGGTAACCTTAGAGGCAGTGTGCCAAATCACGCTATATCGACGCGGATAGTTAAAACTACCAGAAAGTAGAGGCCAACGAATGGTCAAGTACGTCTACGATTTTTCCGAAGGCGACAAGGACATGAAGGATCTGCTTGGCGGCAAGGGAGCCAACCTTGCCGAAATGACCAAGCTCGGCCTTCCAGTTCCCCCCGGATTTACCATCAGCACCGACGCCTGCCGCGCCTACCTTGATAAGGGCGATGTCCCCGAGGAGCTTTCCACCGAGGTGACCAAGCATTTGCGCAACGTCGAAGACACTATTGGGCGACGCTTGGGAGATCCGAAGGACCCATTGCTCGTGTCGGTTCGCTCCGGCGCGAAATTCTCCATGCCCGGCATGATGGAAACCGTCCTCAACATCGGCCTCAACGATGAGTCTGTTAAGGGCCTTGCTGCCATCGCTGATGATGAGCGCTTCGCCTGGGACTCCTACCGCCGACTGATCCAGATGTTCGGTAAGACTGTCATGGGGATCGAAGGTGACGGCTTTGCGGATGCCCTCGACGCTCTCAAGGAAGAACGAAGCGTTCACTATGACCACGAACTGACCGCGGACGACCTTAAGGGACTTGTCGAAACGTTTAAGCAGATCGTCCAGGATGAAACCGGTCGCGACTTCCCGCAAGACCCGCGAGAGCAACTTGATCTCGGTGTGGAAGCGGTATTCCGGTCCTGGAATACCGAGCGCGCAAAGATTTACCGCCGTCGTGAGCGCATTGCCGATGATCTCGGCACTGCTGTCAACGTTCAAACCATGGTATTCGGCAATATGGGGGAGGCTTCCGGCACTGGCGTATGCTTCACCCGCGACCCCTCCACCGGACATTCCGGCGTTTACGGCGACTACCTGATGAATGCGCAGGGTGAGGACGTTGTGGCCGGGATCCGTAATACAGAACCGCTTGCCACCCTTGGCGATCATGACGAGAAATCCTATCGTGAACTGCTCGCCATTATGCGTAAGCTCGAAACGCACTACCAGGACCTGTGTGATATTGAGTTCACCATTGAGCGCGGCAAGCTGTGGATGCTTCAAACCCGCGTCGGTAAGCGTACCGCGGGTGCCGCTTTCCGCGTTGCCACGCAACTAGTAGATGAAAAACTCATCACCAAGGATGAAGCACTCGAGCGCGTAACCGGTGAGCAGCTGACGAATCTGATGTTCCCGCAGTTCGATGTCGATGCAGACCGCAAGCTCCTGACCCGCGCTATGCCGGCTTCTCCGGGGGCGGCCGTTGGTGAAATCGTTTTGAATAATGAAGATGCGGAAAACGCGGCCTCCAACGGACGCAAGTGCATCCTCGTTCGTCGCGAAACCAACCCCGAAGATCTTCCGGGTATGGTAGCAGCCGAGGGCGTCCTCACCGCTCGCGGTGGTAAGACCTCACATGCTGCCGTTGTGGCTCGCGGTATGGGAAAGACTTGTGTTGTCGGCGCTGAATCGTTGGTTGTCGATGAAGAGGCACGTACCATCACTGCCGGTGATATTACGCTCAAGGCGGGCGATACGATCGCGCTTGACGGGACGACCGGTGAAGTGTTTATTGGTGAAGTTCCCGTTGTTGACTCCGTGGTCACCACCTACCTGATGAAGGGCCTCGAAGCCGGGCTTGAAGCAGCTGGTGATGACGAGGAGATGCGTGAACTCGTTGAATCAGTTGACCGCATCCTGGATCACGCCGATGCCGTGCGCCGCCTGCGCGTGCGAGCAAATGCTGACACTCCGGAAGATTCTCAGAACGCTCTTGAATTTGGGTGTGAAGGGATCGGTCTGTGCCGCACCGAACACATGTTCCTCGGTACGCGTCGTGCCCTCATCGAACGCGTCATTCTCTCGGAGGAAAACTCCGATGAGCGTCAGACGGCACTGGATGCTCTTGAGCGCCTCCAAAAGGGTGACTTCAAGAAGATGCTACGCGTTCTCGATGGCAAACCGATGACGGTGCGCCTCATTGACCCGCCGCTACACGAGTTCCTTCCCGATCTGACTGATCTTCAGGTGCGCGTCGAAGTGGCGAAAGCGACGACTGGCAAACCGGATCCGACGGATGTCAAGATGCTGGAGGCCGTGCGCCGGATGCACGAATCCAACCCGATGCTCGGTCTGCGTGGAGTGCGCCTGGGTATTTACCTGCCGGGCCTATTCGCGCTCCAGATTCGCGCGCTCGTCCAGGCAACCGCCGAACTCAAGAAGGAAGGCGCGGATCCTCGCCCTGAGATTATGGTTCCGCTGGTTGGTTCGGTGCGTGAGCTTGGCATCATTCGTGCCGAAGCTGAGAAGATCATTGCCGAGGAGACTAAGAACGCCGAGGTTGAACTCGACATTCAGATCGGTTGCATGATCGAGTTGCCGCGTGCGGCTATGACGGCTGAAGATCTTGCCCGCGAGTCCGACTTCTTCTCATTCGGCACAAATGACCTGACGCAGACCGTGTGGGGCTTCTCCCGCGACGATGTTGAAGGCGTATTCTTCCCCACCTATATTGAAGAATCTGTCTTCGGTGTGTCACCGTTTGAAACGATCGACCAGCATGGCGTGGGTCGCGTGGTTGAAGAAGGCGTGACTCGTAGCCGTTCGACGAAGCCGGACATTAAGCTCGGCGTGTGTGGTGAGCACGGTGGCGACCCCGAGTCGATCCACTTCTTCCACAATACGGGGCTCGACTACGTGTCTTGTTCACCGTTCCGCGTCCCGGTTGCGCGCCTGGAGGCGGGCCGCGCTGCTGTAATGAGTGAAAACTAAAACCCAAACTAAACACCTGGCGGGGCCTACCATTTGGTGGGCCCCGCTGGGTTTTGGTGGGTGGTGCGTGAGTGCGCGTCGGTGTTGTGGTAGGAGGATTGTGGCGGGTGTGGTGACGAAGTTTTAGTACTAAATGCCTATCTTTACGCGGAATACGGTGATATTCAACTGTCACTCTCAATACATGTTTCAAAGATGAGACAATCAGAGTGAAGGATTCCACGATGCATTCCCCCCCCCTATCATCCCGAGATTTATAGCAGCAACGACTGCATTTGCTTTCATCTTCTTATCTGTTCCCGCTGGACCCTCGTTTTCTGACGATGTTGAGGGGCCTGGCACGGTTGAAGTTCAAGAGGTAACAGAACCTGTTGATCAGACTGTTAGCGCGGCTGAAACTGCGGAGGAACCGCAAGTTGAACCAGCGCAATCAGAGTCGGACCCCGCGGCTGACGTGGAGCCGGCAGGGTCTGAGGCCGTCGTTGCCGACTCGGATGTGGCTGATGATGCGGCCAGCGAAGACCAGGTCGACGGTGCGGTAGCGCCCGCGGAACAAGGAAGCACCTATTCTGCGCAACCGAACACTGACGACAATCAACCTCGTGTGCGCACCGG
>JAUNVE010000002.1:0-96970 GCA_030537795.1 Actinomycetaceae bacterium | reverse complement strand
GCACCTATTCTGCGCAACCGAACACTGACGACAATCAACCTCGTGTGCGCACCGGCGGACCTGTTCCACCACCGGATCCCGACCCGGAAGATGATCTTCAGTTCGACCTGAGTGTCTCATGGAGCGAGGCAGACGCATGTCACCTTATCGTGACGGCAACAGCGAGTGCTGATAATCCGGACACGCCGGCTTTATTAGACACTCGGATACAGGCGTTGGGCGTTACTATGGCGTCTGAAAATGACCGGTCTTTTCCTGCCGGTCAAACGGTGACAATGAGACTCCCGATAAGACTCGCCTCACCGGAAGACGGCTACTACGTGCACTCCGAGGCTTGGCTCAGTAGTGGAAACGAGGGGGAGGATCCCCTGCTCGGCACTAAGAAGCTGTGGTGGAAGCCTGACAATATTGACGACTTTAACCAAACGTTGAAAGACAAAGGCTGTGTGAGTTCGGTCAAACTTGAGGTTTCATACACGCCTGGTTCGTGTCAGCTCACTACAAGAGTCTCAGGTTTACCCGCTCCCGGCTATGACAATGGGACGGCGAAAACGGAGTATTATAGCACCTCCCTTATTATCGGGAGAATACATCACCCATCTAAGTTCAAGATTGAGGGAAATGAAACTAGTGCCACAGTTCAGCATTCTTTGATTGGGAAGAAACTCATGGTCGAGCAGGTCCGAGTCTCGCTGAGGGACAACTTAAAGGTATTGGCGGTGCAACCGTTCGAACAGGACGGTTTTTTAACGGACGTCAATACCAACTGTTCGAAACCGAAAATCGAGTTCTCATCTGATGACACGTGCACCATCAAGATGAAGATAACGAATGTTTTACAAACCGGGGAGTACAAGCTGTTAGATAATTCCAGTGGTGTTTCCCATAAGCTGAATTTGTCGGCCGGCGACGAGCCCACGATTGACCATCCGATCATGACCACAATGAGAAGAGATACTAAAGGGGATTACTTTTCATTTACTCTCTGGTACGACAATCAGAGAGTGGGCGATTATGAATATCGTGAGTTTGGTCATGATAATGAATGGATTAGTGCCAACTGTGTGCCTCCTGTGACTGTTACACGCGATGGGTGTGAGTTAAAGGTTGAGGGAAGCAAATTTTTTGCTGGGGACTATCGCGTTGACGCGTCGACAGGTGACAGCGACAGTGTGACTGGCACATACATGATCACTGTGGGTAACGACGGTAAGCTATCTGGTTCCCTTCCCTTTACCGCTGTGCCTGAGGGTGACGCGGTTCGAATGCATGTATCCCGATGGACCGCTAGTACTGCTTTAACTACCGTTACCTTGGAGGAACCAGGTTTAACGGACACGGTGGCAAATACGTGTATGCCGTCCGTGACCGTCACGCGCGATGGGTGTGTACTCAACGCCACCGTCAAGAACGTGTCTCCTGGCGACTACTATGTTGTTGCGCAAGACAGTAGTACTGACCCCGAGCAAGAGCTCAGTTTTAAGGAAAAGGTCACGATCACTTCCTTAGATAAAGAAAAAACCGTGTCGTTGCGGTTCAAACGCGCGCTCACGGACGACAGTATGAACGTGGTCGTCAAACGATCAAGCTCATCAGAGGCGACAGTAGAAAATACGTATAGCGAAACCGGTTTGGCTACAGATGTCAACTCGACGTGTGTGCCGGCTGTGGCCCTGACGCGTGACGGTTGTGTGCTCAACGTGACAGCCAGCGGGCTCGACCGCCTGGCACCGAAGAGAATGAAGTATTTCCTTGAAGCTGACGGCGGAGCAGACATGCCAACAACAGCAGTTGTTAACTACCCTTCTGACACGACTGATGGTTCGTACACCCTCCAGCATAGGATCACCGCAGAGTTTGCTCCCGAAAACCCCGGAGTCGATATTAAGCTATCGATGGTTGAAGACTCTGGAATCGCTGAACTCGTGCGTGACATGACGTACGAGGATGTGCCCGAGAGCGTGATCAAAGCATGTGCCGCCTCCAACGGTGCCAGTGCGGAGCCCCAGCCCGACCCGGTTCCGGGAGATGGCTCTGGTGAAGGCTCTGGCACAGACTCCGAGCCCTCGGACTCAGGGAAGACGGATACCGCAGGTAAAACCGGTGACTCAGGGAGCGGAGGTGCGGCCTCAACGCTAGCGCGAACAGGTGTCGACACTCACCGACTGACCGTACTGATTACGTTGGCTAGCATCATGCTGATGGTGGGTGCAGCCAGCACCTCGATCAGTAGAAAGAAGAACTAATCACACGTCTACCTGACGGGGCTCACCCTGGGGTGGGCCCCGTCCTACTTACGCTGTTGCGAGGACTGGTAACTACTCATATTTCACGCGATACCGGCGGCGCCAGCGGTCTATGAGACGGACAACCCAGTTGAGGTCGGCGGCATCATGGCAAGATGGACATATGACTTCCCATGCGGTTGCAACACAGATCGAAGGACTGTTTCCGGATAACCCGGACTCAAATATTCCCGATGATGCGATAATGCGTACCCTGGCGGATGTATCGCGCGGACGGGTGCGAGGCCAGTTGGATTTCACTGTGTTAACCCGCGGAATCTACTCCACCGACGCCGGCAACTACCGTGTCGTTCCGCGGGCCGTATTCGCGCCGCTAGATAAAGAAGATGCGGCCGACATGCTCGCAATCTGCCGCGAGCTCGACATACCCATTACGCCGCGCGGAGCTGGCACATCATGTGCGGGCAATGCCATCGGACCCGGACTGATCATGGACTACCACCGCCACATGAATCGGGTGCTGTCAATTGATCCGGAAACAAAAACTGCCGTTGTCGAGCCTGGTTGCGTCGAGGGCACGCTCCAGGCCGAGGCCGCTCGTTACGGGCTACGTTTCGGTCCCGACCCATCGACCCAGAATCGCTGCACAATTGGTGGAATGGTGGGAAACAATGCGTGCGGCCCACACGCATTAGCTTGGGGGAAAACCGCTGATAACGTGGTTTCTCTTGAAGTGGTTGACGGTCGCGGACGGCGTTTTACCGCCGGGCAGGGCAGTCTCGAGGCCGTCGATGGGCTCGATGACCTCATCGTCGCCAATCTTGCGCCTATCCGAACTGAACTGGGACGGTTTTCCCGGCAGGTATCGGGTTATTCACTGGAGTATCTCACCGCGGAAAACAACCGTAATTTGGCGTCGATGCTGGTGGGGTCGGAAGGAACACTGGTCTCGGTGCTAGAAATCACCGTTCGACTTGTCGATATTCCCTCTTCGCCAGTGCTGGTCGCCATCGGCTACCCTGACATGGTGGCGGCAGGCGCAGACGTGCCCGCTCTTATTGCGCATAAGCCGCTCGCTGTCGAAGGAATGGATTCACGTCTTGTCGACGTGGTTCGTAACCACCGCGGCCCCGGAGCCGTTCCCGAACTGCCTGCCGGGCAAGGCTGGCTCATGTGCGAAATTGGAGGGGCAACCGAAGCGGAAGCCCTGGCCAACGCGCGCACCATGGCGGCCTCCGCGAACTCCGATGCGATAGCGATTTACCCACCGGGCGAAGATGCGCGTCGCCTGTGGCGAATCCGTGCAGACGGTGCGGGGTTGGGAGGGCGTACTCCGCTGGTTGTTGACGAAAACGGAAATGAAAGCGGAAACGCCCAAGCCTGGCCGGGATGGGAAGATGCGGCAGTCCCACCGGAAAATCTCGGTGACTACCTGCGCGATTTCACCGCCCTCATGCGCGAACATGGAATCGACGGCCTACTCTACGGCCACTTTGGTGACGGGTGTGTGCATGTGCGACTCGACATGCCGCTGGGATCACAAGCGGGTGTTGGAAAAGCGAAAGATTTTCTCATTGCATCCGCCAAACTACTGGGACAATACGGTGGCTCCATGTCTGGCGAACACGGTGATGGGCGGTCTCGCTCTGAGCTTCTTCCGTATATGTACTCTCCGCAAATACTTGACTTATTTGCGGCTGTTAAGCACTTATTTGACCCCGATAACCTGATGAATCCCGGGGTGCTCACGGCTCCGCGTGCCCTCGTCGGCCCAGTCGGCCCCCACCCCGACCATCGCGAATTCGGCTACGCTGTCGAAGCCGCGCCGGATGCCCTCGACGTGAACTTACGCCGTCCTGCCGCTCGTGCGATACCCGCGGATGGAGGATTCGGCTTTGACGAAGACGACGGAGACTTCACCACCGCGGTTCACCGATGCACAGGAGTGTCCAAATGCCGCGCCGACAACTCGGCGGCAGGCGGATTTATGTGTCCGTCGTTTCTCGCCACCCGAAATGAGGTGGATTCGACACGTGGGCGCGCGCGCATCCTCGAAGAACTCGCCAATGGGGACCTTATTTCCACCTGGGACGATCCGCGAGTGGAACGCGCCCTCGATCTGTGTTTGGCGTGCAAGGCATGCTCGGCGGACTGCCCCGCAGGTATCGACATGGCGAAGTACCGTTCGGAAGTCTTCTTCCGACGCTACCGGGGCAGGCTCAGGCCGATATCGCACTACCTGCTCGGCTGGCTTCCACGGTGGACACACCTGTCAGCGTCAATCCCCGGCGCAGCCGCGGTAGCTAATGCGCTGATGGGAATTCAACCCATTCGTTCGATTGCCTTCGCCGTGGCCGGTATTGATCGGCGCAGAGCCATGCCGAAACTGCAGGGACACCTGTTTAACCGCTGGGCGGCAAAGAACTCTGTAGCCGAAGTCGCCAGGAGTGTTCCGCGCGACGTGAAAGGCCGCAAATACGTTATTGTCTGGGCTGATTCATTCAGCCAAACTCTCGCCGACCGCGGCGCGCGAGACCTCATTGACGTGCTCGTATCCGCCGGATATACGCCGTTGCTCCCGCCCGACGATACGTGCTGTGGCCTGACGTGGATTACAACCGGCCAGTTGGAGGGCGCGCGAAAGCGCCTTGACCATCTACTGAGCACACTGGCTCCTTTCGCCGTTGCCGGAATACCGATTGTGGGGGTTGAGCCATCGTGTACCGCAGTGTTGCGCGACGACGCACGGGATCTGCTTCCCGGCGATAACCGCGCCCGCATAGTCGCGCAAGCAACCCACACCTTGGCGGAACTATTGACTGCCCCCGCCCCGCTCGGTCCTGATTCAGATAACTGGTTACCCGATCTTCGCGGCACGGAGATTGTGGCTCAACCACACTGCCACCATTACTCCGTCATGGGATGGTCAGCGGATGAAACTCTCCTTGCGCGGGCTGGCGCAACCGTGACCAAACTTGCCGGTTGTTGCGGGCTAGCCGGTAATTTTGGAATGGAGCAGGGCCATTACGAAACCTCCGTTGCGGTAGCAGAAAACAGTTTGCTACCTGCCTTGCGCGAACATCCGGACGCCATTTACCTGGCTGATGGTTTCTCCTGCCGCACTCAGGCCGAGCAGCTAGCTGGACGCAATGGAATGCACCTGGCAACTCTTCTGCGCCAGTCAGGTGCCACACCGGCTCGACAGGCACTAGACTAAGATGGAACAGCGGTTAGAGGACGGGTAGAGGAATGCCACTTTTCGAGTTCGATGAAGGACGCCTGATACCAGCACAGTTTGGGCGCAGTGTCCATGATGGACTGTCTGAAGACATGCTGTCGAGTATTCGCGAGCAGGTTCTCGAGATCGTTGGGCGACCGCTATTTCCTATCACCTGGCAGGATGCCGCCCCGGTTGGTTCAGGAATGGACGGAGGAACGCCGCGGCTGACGGCACTCGACGCGTCGGGGCAAGTCGTATCGGTTGAGGTGCTCGAAGCGTTGACCTCGGCAACTATGATTGATTCCCTATCCCGTCTGGCAGATACCGCCTCCCTCGGGTGGAATGACCTGGCCGGAGCCTATCCGGGAGGAATCCAGGGTTTTCGTATCGGTTGGGCAGAGTTTCGCGATGCGATGCCGCCTTCTCCGGCGCCGGGACCAAGGCTCATTCTCGTCGTAGGCAGTATTGATGACCAGGTGCGGCCGGCGCTGGATGTTCTGGCCTCATCCGGAGTTGAAGTTCATGAGATTTCCGTGCGCGTCATGTCCAGTGGACGCAAGTTCCTCGACGTTCAGGCTGTGGGGCCACGCATGTACGGACATAATCCCAATCTGTTGCTTGGTAACACCCCGCAAATACCTCAACTTACCGGGTCAGACGTGCCCTCTGCTACGCGCGGCGCCCATGCGGAAGCGCCGGCATCATTCGACACCGACGAATCGCAGGACGCCAAACCGGAGGTAGAGCCCGCCGCCGCAGTGGAATCCGTTGAGCAGGGTTCGCCGGTGGAGGAATCCGATGCCATTCCGGTACTTGAGCCATCGGCTGAAGCGCTACAGATTATCGCGAAAATCATCGGAGCAGAAACGTCCTTGGTGTGGCAACTGAGCGAAGTGGAGACCTTTAAAGCGACACTGACGCCTCGCGGAGAAATCACAACTGAGAGTTGGTCGACGGGCGATCCCAATGAAGCGGCAGCCATGCTGGTCGGAGCTTCTAGTTACGACGGGTGGGATGTGTGGCATATCAACGATTCGCGTGGACCATCACTACGCGAAGCGTTGGAGGAGATCAACCGCGAAATCCGGGAAGAATACGAGTCAGTGGGGGCTCCTCGCAAAGGGCGGCGTCGGCGAACGTCGTAGCCGCGTGCGAAATGTCGTAAGCCTATCTTGACTGCTTGAAATATCACCAGGGTGCAAGCTGAACGTCATGAACAAACGGTACTCGCAGGGCGCGTTCGGCGAGCGTTTCATCTGCGAAAGAAGGCGAGAGCCTACCGATTGCGAACCGTAACCAGATCAAAGTCAGTGACCACAGTTCTCGCCGCACCGGAGGTATCGACAAGGTGAGATCATGGATACCCGGTAGACGCACGATGCACACGCGATCACCTAGGTGTGCCGCCCGGTCAGCGATGACGTCTACGTCGAGTACCGCATCCGAGGACCACACCTCGGGACTCCACTTATTGGTGTTGTAGGACTTTTTTGATGCGGCGACAAATACAGGGCAATCGATATTGAGTCCTTCGGCAACTTCGCGGTGTCCCTCGGTAACGGCGGCCAGCCAACCGGCAAGCGTTACGCGGTCTTCGTTCTTCCACACGGGATTAATACCCCAGCCGGTAACTGATGGGTCGGTTGCAAAATCTGCGTAGGATTCCGGCATATCTCCATCTTCCGCGTGCCAACCGCCCAACGTACGCGAATAGAAGTTATTTCCTCCCGTAGGCAAAATACGGCGAGGCTCGCGGGCCCCGATGATCTCTACCGCCTGCTGAGTGGGGTAGCGTACCAGCGAGGATGTCTGTAACTCCAGCCAGGGGGAATTGAGCCAAACAGCAGCCAGTGTACCGGGGTTGTGGTGGGCCCATAGCGCCGTAGTTAATCCACCCGTGGAATGTCCCATCAGGACAATGGGGAGATCATCGCCGATTACATTGAGGGCTTCTGAAATGTCTTCGTCGTATTCTCCCAAATGTGTTGTCCAGCCAAAGGTCTGGTTGGCGCGCCATGAGCGGCCGTATTTACGCAGGTCGAGACCATAAAACTCGCCGCCCGCGAGGGCCACTTGACGAGCCATTTCGCGTTGGAAGAAGTAGTCATTCCACCCGTGGATATAGAGGGCGCGAAAAACTGGCTGTCGCGGTGTGCCGTCGAGTAGATGAGGGTCGCTGGCGGGCACGTGACGCACAAGCGTTGCCACGACTTCGCCTTCCTCATCCGGTAGCAGTTGAAGGGCCTGCGCCTCGAATCCGGGGCCAAGTACGTCGGGGCTCCAGTGGCCGGCACGTGGAATGGGCGAATCGCCGAATCCGGTGGTTGGGTCAATCGGAGTTTTCACACTTCAACTGTAATCGATGGTGGCTGGTCACAGGCAGACTCACCGGCGGCAAGCGTCGAAGTCACTCTCATCACAAATCGGTGAAGGTAATCTCTTGACCGAGCCTCACGCGCTCTCCGACTGGAGTATGGGTGTGCCCACCGAGAAACCACGCCAGGAGGCTGGTTGTCTGATCCGACTCGATCAGGAAACCGTCGTGGCCGAAATCTGAGCGGATTTCCCGATAGTAGGCGCCGGTGATTCCGCTGGCAATGGTGAGACTTTGGGACGGTGAGAAAAGTCGGTCCGTGTCGACGGCAATGACCAGTGTTCGGGCGCGAACCATCGATAGCGCCATCGATACGCCGCCTCGATCACGCCCTATGTCGTGAGTGATCATGGCGCGACACAAGGTGACATAGGCACCCGCGTCAAAACGTCTTGCCAGTTTTTGACCGTGGTGGTCGAGATACGATTGGACCGCCAGTCGACCGCCGTATAGTGGGTCCTCATTTCCCTGCGGGATTCTGTCGAATCGGGTTCCCAGCTCATGGGCGCTACGGTAGGTGGTGTGCGCAATTTGGCGGGCTAAGCCGAGGCCGTTTACAGGCCCTTCATCCTGGTCGTAGTAGTCACCGTTATTCCAATGCTGGTCCAGTGTCACCGCTTGGATCTGTGTGTGAGCCCACGCGCTTTGATCGGCTGTGGTGGTGGGGCCGGAGGCGATGATCACGAGATTGTCGATCCGATCGGCCGCCATAATGCCCCATTCGAGGGCGCGTTGGCCGCCCATTGAAGCGCCGATAACGAGGTGGAAACGGTCGATGTCGAGTGCGTCCGCAAGGCGGATTTCGGCTGCCACCTGATCGCGTGTCGATACCACGGGGAAGCGCGATCCCCAGGGTTTACCGTCGGGGTGGGGCGAGGCTGGACCAGTGGAGCCTTGGCAGCCGCCAAGAATATTCGGAGCCAGCACAAAATACCGGTTTGTGTCGATGATTTTACCGGGGCCTACGATATCCGACCACCAGCCGGGAGTCGATTGTCCGGGGGCAGCATCGCCGGTAACATGACCGTCGCCGGTGAGCGCATGCAGAACGAGTACGGCATTTGATTTATCGGCATTCAACGTCCCAAAGGTTTCATACGCCATGGTAACCGCCGGGATGACCGCGTCGTTTTCGCAGCGCAAAGGTCCGATGTATTCGAATTTGCGGAATGCGACCGGATCGCCTTCCTTCCATCCGCCGCTGACCGGTAGGGGACTGGGGTCGTAGCCTTTCCGTCGATAAGTAGTCATGATGTTGCCTCCCGGGCGGCCGCGAATGCAGAATCAAGATCGGCGATGAGATCGTCGATATATTCGATGCCGACCGACAGCCGAATGGTTCCTAACTCAATGCCCGCTTGCCGTAGGTCTGCTTCCGAAAGCTGCGAGTGAGTGGTCGATGCGGGATGAACCGAGAGGGAACGGGCATCGCCCAAATTCGCAACATTGGCGAATAGCTTCAGTTCGTCAACAAATCTCCGTCCGGCATCCAATCCACCGTCAATGACGAAGCTAAGAAGTGAAGAGGGGCCGCGGGGCGTGTATTTCTGCGCTAAAGCGTAGTAGGGGGAGGATTCTAGTCCGGGGTAGTTCACCGACTTCACCTGCGGGTGAGATTCAAGATACCGTGCTACTGCAATGGCATTATCCACGTGACGATCCATACGCAAAGACAGCGTCTCGATACCCTGCTCAATAAGGAAAGCATTAAACGGAGAGGCGGCGAAACCAAAGTCACGCTGGCCTTGTAGACGGCATTTTAATATGAAAGAGAGGTTTGCTCCGAAGGCGCCGTCGGCACCTAGATCACGGGCGTAGACGATATTATTGTATGAAACGTCGGGCTCATTGAATCCGGGGAACCGTTCGGGATATTTGCCGTAGTCGAAGGATCCGGCATCGACGATAAAACCGCCGAGAGCGGTACCGTGCCCGCCCAGGTATTTTGTGGCCGAATGGACGACTATATGTGCACCGTGTTCGAAGGGGCGACACAAATACGGGGTGGCGACGGTGTTATCGACGATAAACGGAACACCCACTCGCTCGGCAGCCGTGGAGACTACCTCAAAATTGAGGACGTCTCCTTGTGGATTAGGAATCGTTTCGGCATAAAGTGCAACCGTTTTGTCATCGCATGCGCGCACCCAGGCTTCCGGGTCATTGGTGTCCTCAACGAAGCGCACCTCGATGCCAATTTTCGGAAGAGAGATACGAAATAGGTTGGCGGTTCCACCGTAGAGGGATGGTGAAGTGACGATGTTGTTACCAGCCGTTGCGAGAGTGAGGATAGCCAGTGTTTGCGCCGCCTGGCCGGAGGCCGTCAAGAGAGCACCGATACCGCCCTCCAAATCGGCAATCCGTGCTTCAACAGCGTCATTAGTGGGATTCCCCAGCCGCGTATAGATAGGGCCGAGTGTCTTGAGAGAGAATCGATCAGCCGCTACTTCGGCGGAAGGAAATTCAAATGATGTGGACTGGTAAATGGGCAGAGCCGTGGCTCCGGTAACGGGGTCGCTTTGACGACCGGCGTGGATTTGGCGGGTTTCAAAATTCCAAGTCTGAGACATGATTAGCTCCTTAATACAAACGGTGGAGCTGGGGCCGTAGGCGGTGAAGTCTCTCAACCCTGAGATAGGGGAGTTCCAGGAAGGAAAAGCATAGAGTCTATATTCATGATATTGCCGCGGTGGCCACCAGCGGTGGACACTACTGCAGACCAGATGCCCGCATCAGCGGTGCTGGCGTGCAGTCATCGGCACATTCGTAAACTCATGGGTCTTACTGTAGTGGGACTATGCCGCATAAAGAAAACCGCCGTCTCAATATTTGGAATCACATGGATGTGATTTTAAAAAGCAAGGCGACACGCCGAGTGAGTGCTGTTACGAGAGTGAATTTTGTTGCCAGTGTGACCAATGTTGCGATAAGTTGTTGCGTACACCCGATCCCATCAGGAGTCCTCCCGTAGGACCCCGGGTACGAAGGATGACAATGCAATCTCGACGGAACACACCCTGGCGCATACGCGCCCTGATCGCGGCGTTGGTTGCCGGTTTCTCGCTGTCAACCCCCGGATTGGCAGCGGCCACACCTTCCGCCGATGACTTCACTCCCATGGATGAGTACGAGCGCATGTCGATTGCGCAGATGGAAGTGGAACTTGCGCGCGTCACCGCTGCTAAAGATGATGCCGATATCCAGTTATCCATCGTGGGCGAGGAGCTCGCCCGTGCACAACAAGACCTAGAGGACGCCCAAGTACGACTGGCGGAAGCTCAGGAAGAAGCGAATGAAGCCGCGCAAGAACGCGATGCCGCTCGCGACCAGCTTGCTTCGGTTGCGCAAACTGCCTACCGAAGCGGATCGGGGTCACTCGATCGCTTTGCCCCCTACCTGCAGACCGACGGATTAGCTGAAGTTCAACGCAAAGCGGCTATTCTTGATAAGTTTTCCCACGACACTGACTTTCAGCTACAGCAGGTGGTTGCGCTCGATCAAGTAGCGCGAGGTTTAGAAGAGCAGGCCAAAGAATCTGAGGCTCAGGTCAGCGCCGCCAAGGTTGAGGTAGAACAGCGTGAACAGCTGGCCCAAACCGCCGCCATTGCCGCGGAGAATCAGGTTACTGAAGTACAGCAGCGACGCACCGCCCTGATAGCACAGCTCGCGGAACGTCGTAACGTCCTGATTGCGGAGGAAGAGGCTCGGCAAGAGCGAATCCAAGCAGAGCAACGGCGTCGGCAGGAAGCCGCTGAACGCGCTCGCGTTGAACGAGAGCAACAGCAGGTAGCGCAAGCTGAGGCACGGCGACAAGCAGAGGCCGCCGCACAGGCAGAAGCTAACCGCCAGCAAAGCGCTGAGCGGGATCAACGCCCAGCTACTCCAGCGCCAGCACCAAAACCCACCCCTCCCAGTAACTCTAGTCGTGGCGCTGCAGTTGTGGCATGGGCTGAAACCAAGCTCGGCGTTCCATACGTATGGGGAGGCAACGGGTACCTCGGCTACGATTGTTCGGGCCTGGCGCAAAATGCTTGGGCTTCGCAGGGCGTGCGTTTACCTCGTGTTGCGGCCGACCAATACTGGGCGACACGTCGGGTGGCCATTAGCGATCTTCAACCCGGAGATTTGGTGTTTTGGGGGAGGGGAGGCGGAACCGCCGAAATCTACCACGTCGCCATTTACGCAGGCAATGGTCAGATGATCGAAGCACCTCGCCCGGGCTTAAACGTGAAGTACTCACCACTGCGCTATCAGAATCTCTTACCGTACGGTGGGCGTCCGTAAGCTCTTCAATCCCTTCGTGGCTGGCAAGACGAGCTCGTTAAAGGGACCGGCCCCGAACAGGAATCCTCATCTGTTCGGGGCCGGAGATTGTGTGATGGTTAGTGTCCGGAAGTTTCGGCGTCCTTTGCCCGCTGGTAGGAACGGCGGATTTCTTCTTCTGCAGCTTCACGCCCTACCCAGTGTGCACCTTCGACGGACTTACCGGGTTCGAGATCCTTATACACCTCAAAAAAGTGCTGAATTTCTAGACGGTGAAACTCGGAGACATCTTCGATCTCGGTCCGCCAGGAAGCACGCTGATCCGCCGCTGGGATACAAATGACTTTATCGTCACCACCCATTTCGTCGCGCATACGGAACATGCCGAGGGCGCGACAGCGGATCACGCATCCGGGGAAGGTGGGCTCTTCCAAGAGCACAAGTGCATCCAGTGGGTCGCCATCTTCGCCGAGCGTGTCGTCAATAAAGCCGTAGTCATCGGGGTATCGGGTGGAAGTGAACAGCATGCGATCCAGCCGGATGCGTCCGGACTCATGATCGACTTCGTATTTGTTTCGATTCCCCTTGGGGATCTCAATTGTGACGTCGAACTCCACTATGTTTTCCCTTCACCGTCGGATGTGTATCCAGGCTACCCGATTTGGGTAGTTTTCGATCTACACTAGATAAGATGAGTTGGCCTGGAGGGCACATGCGAAAAAGAACTCTTACCGCGATTCTAGGCATGTTTATAGTATTCGCGGGGCTCGGTGGATATGTCATTGCCGATATCAATGACTTGGTGCCAGGATTTTTAACCAAAGAACGCCCGCCAATCGCCGCTAATGTGCCTGCCCGGGAATCTGTGCAGGCGGCAGATGCTTTCCCTGCACGTATGAAGCTTGAACTGCCTCCCATAGCGGCATCTGATTTTCAGGCCCCTTGGAAATCACTGCAACAGACTACAGAAGGGCAGTATGAGGTAGGCGCCTATGTCATCGACGCATTAACCGGTAACGTCCTACTCGACGGTAACGGATCGACACCAATGGTGCCGGCATCGACGATGAAACTGCTGGCTGCCTACACCATTATGAAAAGTCTTGATCCAACACAGCATCTAGCGACCGAGATTTTTCAAGACAGTGACGGCGAACTGCACCTCGTCGGACACGGTGATCTGATGCTAGCCGAGGGCGCGGGAGAGCCAGATTCGATTAATGGTCGCGCCGGCCTGGAAGACCTCGCGTCCGCGGTAGCGCGACAGCTCAACACCCATGAGGGCGATATGCCAACGCCGACTAGGCTCATATATCATCCCGGAATCTTTGCCGGCGAAACCCGTGAAAGCGTCCTTCCCGAAGAACTCCAACGCTGGGTAGGACATGTTTCGGCTTTTGCCATTGATCGCGGAGAAATGCCCGGTCCTGGTTATCAACCGTTCTATGACGATCCGGGTGCAGTGGTGGCAAAGGCTCTCGCCCAACGCCTGGAGGAACACGGAATCACCGTTGACACTGAGCTTTCTGACGACAGCTATGATACCGGCGAAGGTCACCTCCTCGCACGGGTCAAGTCTGCCACCGTCGACGAAATCACCCGGTACATGCTCTTACACTCCGACAACACGTTAGCCGAACATCTTTGCCGGATGGCCTCCGAGGAAGCCACATCGGATTCGACACTTGCGGGGGCTACCTCCCACGTAGCCAACGTATTGGCTGAAGCCGGTATCTACGCCGACGGTATGGATATCCGTGACTGTTCAGGCTTGAACGAGGAAAACTACCTGACACCGCGGACCACAGCTGAAACACTGGAAGCGATTTGGAATTCGCAGGATCCGCGGGTGCGCCAGATCATGCGTGACCTTCCCATCGGTCTTTTCTCCGGCACACTCAATGATCGTTTCGTTAATCAGCCAAACGCCGCGCGAGTGCAAGCGAAAACCGGGTCGCTCGATGAAACATCCGCGCTGGCTGGCTACATCACCACCGAATCAGGCCGAGTTCTGATTTTCCAAGCCCAGACCCACGCGGTGAAAACCAATGCGTGGTTTACCCGCGGCGACCTCGAACAATTTGCCGCCGCATTGACACAAAAATGACCGACTGCACTCAACTTATCGGCCCCCATCCACGCGCAGCCACGCGTACCGTCTCGCTTGCTGTACGTGCCGCCATGCAGTCGGCACAATGTGACCAATGGCTTATCGCCTATTCGGGAGGAGCCGATTCACTCGCCCTACTCGTAACCGCCGCCGATATTGCGATTCGCCGAGGTGAGCGACTAACTGCTCTTATCGTTGACCACGGACTTCGAAAAGAGTCCGCCCAGCAAGCCCGTCAGGCCCTCGACATCGCAACCGAAGTGGGCGTCGAAGCTCGTATTGTCACGGTGGAAGTACCCGCTGATGGCAGTATCGAAGCCTCCGCCCGGGCAGCTCGATATCAAGCCTTACTGACCTGCGCACAGCAACTGAGGCGACAAGATCTCAACGATGGACGGGTGGGGGTTTTACTGGGACATACCATGGATGATCAGGCCGAAACCGTACTCCTCGGCTTAGCGCGCGGCTCGGGAGCTCGTTCGCTGGCCGGAATGCGGCCGGCCACCACCTCCTACCAGGTGTGTTGGTTGCGCCCGCTTTTGAAGGTGCGCGCCGACGATACTCGCGAGGCATGCCGCGAACTACAGCTCGAACCTGTGGAAGACCCGACCAATGCCGTCGACGGCCCCTGGAGGACGGCTGCGAATGAGCCGTTGCCGCGTATCGCCCTGCGCCATCACGTTATTCCCGCTCTCTCGCGTGCGCTGGGCCAGGACGTGGTACCCGCCCTAGCGCGTACCGCTAGTCTGCTGGAGGCCGATGCTGACGCCCTCGATGCGCTGACTCCGCCTGTTGACGATCTCGATGTCGACACGCTATTGACTTATCAACCCGCTATTCGCGCCCGAGTGATTAAACAGGCAGCTGTTAAGGCAGGAGCACGGGGGGTGTCGGCCACGCATATCGGGGCGATCGAAGCATTGATCACCAAATACCGGGGCCAAGGCGCCGTCCATTTACCGGGAAACGTATCTGCCTGGCGAGAGAAAACAGACCGTCCGCCGAGGCGGAATATCATCCGAATACAAAAACAGAGCCCGGGTATGGAACACTGGGAGGACAGTACGACTCACGATTCGGGAGAAGCGAATGAAAGCGTCTGATATGGGCGACGATCTTCACACAGTTCTCATTTCTGAAGAGGAAATTCAGCAGCGTTTAATCCAGATGGGGGAGGAGATCGACCGTGACTACGCGGGTAAAGAAATCCTTCTCGTCGGAGTTCTTCGGGGAGCCGTCATGGTGATGGCTGATTTGGCTCGCGCCATCTCCACTCCACTAGAGATGGACTGGATGGCTGTTTCCTCCTACGGCTCGGGAACCAAATCTTCCGGGGTGGTACGCATTCTGAAAGATCTCGATTCCGATTTGACGAATAAGCACGTACTCATTGTCGAAGACATTATCGACTCGGGGCTGACGCTGTCGTGGCTCAAAACCAACTTGGCTTCGCGCGGCCCCGCTTCTGTGGAAATCGCAACACTATTGCGTAAACCCGAAGCCGCTAAAGTCGATGTTGACGTCAAATACATCGGCTTTGATATTCCCAATGAATTTGTGGTGGGATACGGTCTCGATTACGGCGAAAAATATCGCAACCTCCCATTTGTAGGCACTCTGGCTCCCCATGTCTACCGCTGACGTGCAGAGTGTAAACAGGCACTGAAGAAACCGACCACCTATAATTCACGGCAAGACAATCCGTGGTGAAAGGCTCCTGTGGTGGATGATAAAAACCAGCGCTCGCAAGACAAGCAGAAGAAGTCGAGGCGCAACTGGTTAGCTGTATGGATCCCCATCGTCCTGGTCTTTATGATCGGCTGGGGTATGTGGTACTCATTTCAACCGCAAACCGTTGAGACCTCGGAAGGTCTCGACATTTTGCGTGACCAGTCAGTTGAAAGCGTTACCGTAAATGACGCGACACAGCGCGTCAATGTCGAGTTAGCGGAGGACTACGTCCACAAGGCTACAAACCCCGCCGATAAGGAACGCAACCTCGGCAAAAATGTAACCTTTACGTTCTCGCGAGCCCAGGCCGAGAAGCTCATTCAGTTGATAGAGAGAATCGAACCGCGTCAAGGGTACGACGTGGAGAATCCCCAGCCCACGCTACTGGGGTCGATGCTTCAACTTCTCTTGCCGATCGCTCTTTTACTGGTCGGATTCTACTGGTTGACAACGCGCGTCAGCGGAGGCCGCATGATGGGAGCCTTCGGACAGTCGAAAGCTAAGGAATTTAGCCGAGAGAACCCGGAAATAACCTTTGCCGATGTCGCCGGTGAAGATGAAGCGGTGGAAGAGTTACAGGAGATTCGAGAATTCCTCGATAATCCCACTAAGTTCACTAGCTTAGGCGCTAAGGTGCCGCGCGGTGTTCTGCTGTATGGCCCGCCGGGAACCGGTAAAACCCTGCTGGCTAAAGCTGTTGCCGGGGAAGCCAATGTTCCGTTCTTCTCCATGTCCGGTTCGGAGTTCATGGAACTATATGTAGGCGTCGGCGCCTCGCGTGTGCGGGACCTATTCGACAAGGCGAAGAAATCTGCTCCCGCGATTATCTTTGTCGATGAAATCGATGCCGTAGGGCGCCATCGTGGCTCCGGCATTGGCGGTGGCTCGGATGAGCGAGAACAGACGCTTAACCAAATGCTCGTTGAGATGGATGGATTCGACGACCGCACCAATGTACTCATGATTGCGGCCACTAACCGTCCCGATATTCTTGACCCCGCGCTACTGCGCCCGGGACGGTTTGACCGACAGATTGCGGTTGAAGCCCCCGATATGAAAGGCCGCGAAGCTATTTTGCGAGTCCACGCCAAGGGGAAACCTATGACTTCGGATGTGGACCTGGGGCAGATTGCGAAACGTACCCCCGGTTTCACCGGTGCTGATTTAGCGAATGTGTTGAATGAAGCCGCCCTCCTCACGGCGCGATCCAACGCTGACCTCATTGACAATCGAGCGCTGGACGAAGCGATTGACCGAGTTATCGCCGGTCCGCAAAAACGCACCCGGGTAATGAATGATCACGATAAAGCCGTGACCGCCTATCACGAGGGCGGCCATGCACTGTGTGCAGCGGCTCTGCGCTATACCGCGCCGGTAACAAAAGTGACAATCTTGCCGCGCGGACGCGCCCTCGGTTACACGATGGTGATGCCCACTGAAGACCGCTATTCGAAAACACGAAACCAGCTACTCGATGACCTCGTCTATGCGCTGGGAGGACGGGTCGCAGAAGAACTCGTATTCCGCGACCCATCGACCGGAGCATCGAATGACATTGAAAAAGCCACCTCCATTGCTCGCGCTATGGTGTCCGACTACGGAATGTCGGATCGTCTCGGCCCGGTCAAACTGGGATCCGGAGATACCGAACCATTTGTCGGACGGGAGATGGGGCGGCCTTCTAGTGAGATTTCAGACGCCATTACCGCAGCCATAGACGAAGAAATTCGGCATTTGCTGGATCACGCAATGCGTGAGGCATGGGAGATTTTATCGCGTAACCGCCACGTGCTCGATACCTTAGCGCAGCGCCTACTCGATGAAGAAACACTAACGGAAAACCAGTTGGCCGAGATTTTTGTCGACGTCATTAAGCAAGACGAGCGCCCGGTTTGGAACTACCAGGCGGATGCAGCCGTGGAAGATACCAAATGGGGCGAACCGGTGGGATTGAAAAATGACGCTGATGGGCAAACCCCCCAGCAGCCGGCTCCTATTCAAACTGGGGAAGCCCCCCAAAATGTATCGGAACAGTGATTTTTCATGACATACGATGCGGCGGCCGTTGAACGTGCTGTCAGAGATCTTTTGGTAGCGGTGGGAGAAGATCCGGACCGCGAGGGGTTAGTCGATACCCCGGAGCGGATGGCGCGTGCCTGGCGAGAGATTCTCAACGGTTTAGATGAAAATCCCGCCGACCACCTTGATAAACAGTTCCACGTTGACACTGAAGAACTAGTTCTTGTGCGGGATATTCCTTTTCATTCGGTGTGCGAGCACCACTTACTACCGTTTTACGGGCGAGCTCACGTTGCCTATATTCCAGCGAATAACACGGTGACCGGACTGTCAAAGCTAGCACGTGTAGTGGAAGGCTTTGCGCGCCGACCTCAAGTTCAGGAACGTTTGACCAGCCAGATCGCTGACTCCATTGTCGACCGACTACAACCGCAAGGGGCGACCGTGGTGATTGAGGCAGAACATATGTGTATGACGATGCGAGGAATCCAAAAGCCGGGCTCCTCGACCGTGACATCTGCGATTCGCGGCGTGATGAATAACGCCGCGACCCGCCAAGAGATGATGACGCTGATGATGGGAGGCCATCGCCAGTAATGCGTCGTAGTCCTCGGTTTCCCGGTCACGTGCAACTGCCGACTGACCGCACACTCATCATGGGAATCCTCAACGTAACTCCCGATTCATTTTCCGATGGAGGTCGCTTCCTCCGGGTTGAGGACGCTGTGCGACATGCCGATAAACTTGTCGAACAAGGCGCTGACATTGTTGACGTCGGCGGCGAATCAACGCGCCCCGGCTCGCGACGATTGAGCTCTCAGGAGGAACTGGAACGTATTGAACCGGTGGTGGCTGCACTCGTAGCTGGTGGTCATGTCGTTAGTGTTGATACCGTCCATGCCCATACCGCTCGCGTGGTCTGTGACTTGGGCGCGGTCATGATCAACGATGTATCTGGCGCCCAGGCCGACCCACTGATGGCTGCCGCCATGGCTCAATCCTCCGCGGTCGTCGTCATCCAACACTGGCGCGGATTTCCCGGTAGCGACAATGAACGTCTGCTCGATGACGAGGCCGTACCAACCGTTATTGCCGACCTTCACAGGCAAATTGAAGTCGTGCGTAATGCGGGGGTAGCCGATGAGCGAATCGCAATCGATCCCGGTCTCGGATTCGCCAAAACCGTCGACGCGTCGTGGGATACGCTGGCGGCTCTTCCGACGCTAATGGAGCAGCTGCCCTATCCCGTAGTGGTCGGCGCATCGCGTAAACGCTTCGTCAATGCAATAGTGGCAACACCCGAAGCAGTTGAATCCGCCACCGCTGCAATCTCCGCCCTCAGTGCCTTTCACGGGGCTTGGGCGGTGCGGGTCCATGCGCCGCAAGGAAACGCGGCGGCAATTGCGGCAGCGCGACAGTGGGTTCGTGGGACGATGAGGTTGAACAATGGACAATAGGGAGGCGCGGGTCGTGAAACTTCTCCATACGAGTGCACTCGACGTCATCCAGATTCTGGGTTTGACCGCTCGCGGCAAGCACGGAGTCTATGCTTCAGAGCGTGCGCAAGGACAATCTTTTACTGTCGACGTAACCATGCACGTCGACACGCGGGCGGCAGCGACAGACGATGACCTATCGCTGACAGTTGACTATTCGCAGGTAGCTGAAGACGTTATTGACATACTGTCAGGACCGTCCGTCTACCTCATTGAGACACTTGCGCAACGCGTAGCTGAAGCCATTCTCGCTTATGACCAGGTACAGATCGTCGAAGTCAAAGTACATAAGCCGCAAGCACCCATGAAATTGACCTTTTCCGATGTATCAATGACGATTCGGCGTGAACGTTCAGAGAAGGAAGCCCTATCTACCCCGGATCCTGTTCATGCCGCACAGGAGCCTCCAAAACGCAAAGCCGTCATAGCGCTCGGTGGTAACCTCAACCAGCCCTGGCAAACTATGGCACGAGCGATTATGGAAATCGATGAACGCGAAGATATATCGGTCACCGCAGTATCGGGCCTATTTCGCACTGCACCGGTGTTGGCACAGGGCCAAGATCAGCAACCGGATTATTACAATGCGGTGATGGAAATCGAAACGGCACTACCCCCGCTCGACCTATTGCATACGTTGCAGGAGATTGAATATCGCGGCGGCCGCGAACGAACCGAAAAATGGGGTGCTCGCACACTCGATCTTGACATCATCACCTACCAGGGGGTTCGCAGTGATGATGAAACCTTGACATTACCGCATCCGCGGGCGCATGAACGCGCGTTCGTGCTGAGGCCGTGGATACAAATAGCGCCTGAAGCCACTATCGGTAAACACGGGCGCATTAAAGTACTGCTGGAACAGATAACAGATCAGCAGGTGGAATCCATAGCCGATGTGTGGGTTGAAGAAGCCGCACAGGGCGTCTATCCCGGGATGTCTCTCCCGCCAGACACCGCTCCGCTGAGTTCAGGTGCGTCGGAGGTGGACAATAGCACGGATGGTTTGACGGTGGATGCTGCCTTGGCGACGGCTCCTTCCCCAGCTGAATTTCCGGACCGTGGAGCGCGAACCCAAAGTGATCAACTCGACTCGCCGCGCGATAAGGATACCCGTGATACGGAACGGTCTGCTACAAATCGGCATCGTCGGAGCACGCGAACGCGTCAGCGACGAGTACGTGTGATAGATGATCTCGATGATGCCGAGTTAATTCACGCCCCCTCAGCATCGACACCTACCCCACCACGGCGGAAACAACCAACTATGAAGGTTGATTTACCAGACGGGTTTGAACGTGGTCTACTGCCAGTTGACGATAATTCAACCGGCCCGATTGCCCGAACGGTTTTGCGTCCCACAGTTACCGGGGCGATTCCCATCGTCCGTCGTCGAAATAAACATCAGCGGAGTGACACGTGAAACCACTGAGCCTACCAACACTCGCAGCGCTTGCAGTGGGTTGCGGGGGGCTCGGGGCGGCCATCCACTACTCCTTTCGGATGAGAGCCATCACCTACCTGTCACCCACCCCATTTTTGGGTCTACTTTTCGTCTTGATTGCCCTCGGTTTGTGGATATATGGACGCAAAGTACTGGCTCTGAAAGAAGGTCGGCGCGGCATCATGGCGTCCACAACCGCGACCAATGTTGCAGTATTTGCCTATGTAAGTGCCTGGTTAGGGGCGGGTTTTTTGGGCTTTCTCATCGGTTTAATGCTGCCGATGTTGGCCGATATCGAAGCTCAGTACGTGCGCCAAGCGGTGAACGGAAGCGCTGTTGCGGCTGCCGGGGCGTGTGCTCTGCTCGTCGTTGCAGTCATCGTGGAACGATGGTGTCAGCTTGATGATGATGACGATGCTCCCAATGCTCGGGGCTTGGAACCGGAGGCCGGATAGTGGCAGCTTCACGTAATGGGCGAGGCCCGTCCGCGCGCGGGCGAAAAAAGGGTGCCCCCGGCAGAGCAGGCAGTGCCGCAGGTCGGGGCCCTCGACCCACGCCGCGACAGGCGCGGCCTCAATCCTCCGCCTCAACCCCGAAAAAACGTCGCAAGGCGCACCCCAATCAACAGGTACGGTTGAGCCCGGCTGCCGCACGTCGACAACGAGCTATCCGTCAACTGTATATTCGTCGGGTTCTGTCCATCCTCGCGCTGGTGGCGATACTGGTGGGAATTTATTTCATTGGTCGGTTCGTGTGGAATTCGGTGCAGATTAGTTTGGCGCAACATGCTGACAGCTCGGAATCAGTTGACGACGTGCCCGAACCTATTACCGATTGTGCACCCCAGGATCTCACGGCCACAATGACGAATGGAGAGTCCACCGCTATCGAAGGGCAGGGGTGGAGTACACATATCACCCTAACCAATACGTCGGATACCGAATGTACCACCGACGGCGCCTTGAAGTCAGTGGGATTTGCTATTACGTCGGGGGATGTTCCCGTTTACGATACCACCCAGTGCGCCGATCAAGACGCGCAGAAACTGCTCTTGCTAGGGCCCGGTCGGTCGTGGACCACAACGGTCTCATGGGATGGGCGTCATGCGCCTAACTGTGATTCTGATAAAGTGGCCGCCCCCGGCACCTATGTGATGGCTCTGAAAGCGCCGCGAGCCACCGGAAACGATCAGGCGGTTGTCGTTATCGAACCAGCACCACCGCCTCCCGAACCATCTGAAGATGACGAAAGTTCTGACGACAGCCAGAGCACCGATACCGGTGACGAGTAGACGCATCGGGGAGGGCGTCCGGCCCGCTATGGAAACGAAGGTATCTGTCGCATAACCCGTAGCAATCGAGCCGCGCAGGCTTAAGGCACGAGTTGGTGGTGTGAGGATTGGCTACCAGCCAACGGATTCGGGGGAGGCGGCGCGATGTTGACGTTGCAGTGAATCGCGTATCAAGCTGGCGCGGTACGGGCCCACTCCTTCAACTTGCTGGAGGTCTTCGGGGGTAGCTTCGCGGAGATCCGATAGGCTGGGCCATCGGTTTGAGAGTTCGTCCACGATCGACCACGGTAAACGAGGAACCATGGTGAGGGCACGAATACCGCGCGGAGCCACGCCGCGGTCAAGGTCGGAGGCATCAACGACGGTGTGGCCGATAGCTCCGGATATTGCCGCAAGGTTGACCAACGATTCCCCATCGAGATCAGATAGTGATGCTTCGGCTTGGGAAATCGTGGTTGTTGTTCGCGTATAGTCACGCAAGACCAGTGCGCGCTCGGCTGCAGATCCGCGAACTAGGTCATCCATTTGCAGGGCCAGCAGACGCCCTTCGGTGCCGAGTTCCTCCAGATATCCGCTGATCTCGGAGTGGATGCGTCGAATCATTTCCATCCGTTGCAGCGTGGTGGCAACATCTCGTAGCGTGACATTATCGCGCTGTTCCAAAATGGTGAGGGTGGCAAGATCTTCATCAAGGCGCTGGGAGTAGCGGTCCAGAGTGTCGAGTGCGAGGTTGGTTCGGGACAGGAGCGCCTCGGGTTCGACAAGAGTTTTTCTCATATGACCCACGTATATGGTGATAACGCGCATCGAAGCGGACAAAGAAATAACCGGAATGCCGGTTTGTTTCGCGGTGCGTTCGGCAGTGCGGTGACGCATCCCGGACTCGTGGGTGGTAATGGCCGGATCCGGTATTAACTGCACGTTGGCGCGGCGGATACGGCGATAATCAGATGAAATGATGACCGCGCCATCCATTTTCGCAAGTTCACGCAAGCGGGCGCCAGAAAACTCAACGTCGAAGGTGAATCCGCCAGAGCACAGATTGTCGATAGCGTCGTTATAACCCAGTACGATAAGAGCGCCGGTATGGCCGCGCTGAATGCGTTCGAGACCGTCGCGCAATTCGGTGCCGGGGGCTAGGGCCTTGAGGGCACGGCGCATGTTTTCCGCGTCTGTGCTCATGTTCTCCTCGTTATTCGGACTGGTTGTCTTGTTCTATCATCTCTCGATTTGTGGTTTTTGTCAGTGCCAATCGCGAAGCAATACTGAGGTTAGCCACCGGAATAATGGTGATTCCTGCCACGGGATTGAGTGATTCGGAGCCGATTGCGGGCACCAGCGCATGAATGAATCCGAGACGGGCGGCTTCTTGGAGGCGGCGTTGAATCCCGGTGGTAGCACGTATCTCACCGGTTAGCCCCACTTCACCAAAGGCTACGAGGTTGGCGCGGACGGGCCGGTCAAGAGCGGCGGAGATAATGGCGATTGCCATGGCCAGATCCGCCGCTGGTTCAGCGGTGCGAGCTCCCCCGACGGTCGAGACGTATACATCTAGGGAGGAGGTGTCGACTCCCACCCGTGCTTGGCACACCGCCAGCATCATAGCTACGCGTGAATGCTCCAAACCCGAGGTCGTGCGCCGCGGACTTCCGCCGCCCGTGGCTGCCACCAGCGATTGAATTTCGGTGGGCATGGGACGTCGCCCTTCGAGCGTTACGGTAATACACGTACCGGGAGTATCGGTCTGTGTATGTGACAGGAATAGGCCAGATGGGTCGGGTAGCCCGATGATTCCGGTGTCATTTAAGTCAAAGCATCCTACTTCATCGGTGGGACCGTAACGGTTTTTCACCGCCCGAAGTAAACGCAATCGCGCATGACGTTCACCTTCGAACTGACAGACAACATCGACAAGATGCTCGAGAATACGCGGACCGGCGATGCCGCCGTCTTTTGTTACATGCCCCACCAAGATAACCGGTAGATTGCGTTGCTTAGCCGCGGCAATGATCTGTGCAGTGACGGTCCTTACCTGCGCAATACCGCCGATTCCGCCCTCGGCGGCCGTCGAATGAATAGTCTGAATCGAATCGATAATAAGTAGTGAGGGATCCTGCTGTTCAATATGCCCGAGGATTGTTTCCAGGCTAGTTTCCGCCGCCAGTAGAAGAGCGTCGTCAATGGCTCCGATGCGTTCGGCGCGTAGTCGGATCTGAGAGGCTGACTCTTCTCCCGAAATATAGAGAACCGGACCGGTTGAGCGTGAGCGTGAATCCGCCGCAGCGCGCGCTGCAACATCAAGAAGTAACGTGGATTTTCCGACGCCGGGCTCCCCGGCAAGAAGTACGATAGCTCCCGGGACAATGCCGCCGCCAAGCACCCGGTCAAGTTCAGATACGCCGGTTGTTCGCGCTCGAGCAACTTCTGCCGATACGCGCGAAATAGGCTCGGCCGAAGTGCGAGGCGCCAGAGCTTGCGTTCGTCCCGGAGCGCTGGTGGTTGGCGCGACCTCTTCTACCGTGCCCCACGCACGACAATCGCGACATTGGCCGACCCATTTCGGGCCGGTCCATCCGCATTCGCTGCAGCGGTAGTGCGGTTTCGGTTTCTTAGACATGGCTTCAGACTACCCGGCACCGCAGACAAGTGATGAAAAGTAAATGCCAAGCGCTCCTGCTCGCTATGGCGGACGCGGCGTCGCTACTTCATACACCGGGTTAATCAACCTGCGTTGCAGGCGGCATCAATCCTAGCGAGACGATGATGAACTAACTGACGGACACCTATGGTCGATTTGCGAAATGTTCGAGCAAAGGCCCGTCACCGGAGACAATAATAATGTCCTCGCGGTCAATACGGGTGTCGGCTCCGGCGTATTCGAAGCCGCGGCCCGGCTCCAAAATGCCCAGTACGTTAACTCCGTACTTCGCGCGGATATCCGATTCTGCCAGCGTGAATCCCTGCACTTCTTTAGGCGGGCGCATCTTCATAATGGCAAAACCCTGTTTATCCATTTCAATGTAGTCGAGCATACGACCCGATACCAGGTGGGCGGTACGTTGACCGGCATCAAACTCGGGATAAACCACGTGGTGAGCGCCGATTCGACGAAGGATGCGTCCATGTTCGCGGGAGGTCGCCTTAGCCCAGATAGAGGGCATTTCCAGGTCAACGAGATTGGCCGTGACAAGCACCGAGGCTTCCAACGATGATCCAACCCCCACCACAGCGGAGGAGAAGTCACGAGCCCCCAGCTGTTCGAGTGCTTCAACGGAGGAGGCATCGGCCTCGATAAGTGGCACTCGTCCCGAAAACTGTTGCACCTTTACCGGGTCTTTTTCGACGGCCATAATTTCTCGTCCGAGACGGTCGAGAGTAGCCGCTACTGCGGCACCGAAGCGGCCGAGCCCGATGACGAGGGTGCCGCTCGATTGTTGCCAATCCGATTCAGCCACGCGTTAAGCCTTTCTTTGCGAGTACTCTTAGTGTCGCATACGGTGAGAAACTTAGCCGATAATAGGGCGTTCTTCAGGCATCCGAATGACGCGGCGCCGTTCGCGCAAAGCCAGAGCCGCCGCCACCGTCATCGTTCCGGTGCGCCCCAGGTACATCAGTGCCGATAGCACGTATTTTCCGCCGTCGGGAAGATCCGGGGTGATACCCGTGGACAGACCGACCGTTCCAAATGCAGATATAGCCTCAAATAGGACGACATCGAGTGAGTACGACGTAATAGTTAATAGAATGAGGACGGCGATGGAAACTAGTGCCGCTCCGATCATGGCGACGGCAACTGCTAGTCGCACTGTGGAGGGGGGAATACGACGCCCGAATGCTTCAATGTCACGGTCACCGCGAGCTTCCGCAAGCACAGCGAGTGCAAGAACCGCGATTGTGGTCACTTTGATGCCGCCGCCGGTAGAGGCCGATCCACCGCCAATAAACATGAGCAGATCCTGGATCCACCAGGTGCCTCGAGTCATTTGCCCGACGTCAACAATGGAGATCCCGGAGGAGCGGGCATTAACTCCAGCCAGCAGAGAATGCAGTATCCGATCTTTCACTGCCAACTCACCGTAGGTCGCTGGATTGGACCATTCTGCTGCTCCCACCATAAGCGCGCCGACGATGAGAAGCGCCAGATAGGTGGTTACCGTCAGCTTGGTGTGGAGTGTCAACCGGCGGGGCTGTTTCCAATTGCGTGTGAGATCCATAATGGCTGGGAAACCAATGGCACCTACCGCCGTACCGAGGATGATGGGGAGGATCATCCAGGCATCGGAAATAAAGGGAGTAAGACCGTCGGGTAGCACCACGAATCCGGCGTTATTGAAGATGGAAATCGCCATAAAAAGGGCGTACCAGACGGCGTGAAAGAAATCGAAATCAAGCGTGAGATAACGCGGCAATAAAACGGCAAAAATAGATAGATCAGCGATTACGGCGGTGAGAACAACGGCTCGCAGTAGTGCTCCCACCTGTCCCAAACTTGACGTTTTTGTTTCGGTAGCCGCGAGCATACGCTGAGTAAGACCAATATGGCGCGAGACTGCCAGTCCCAGAATGGAGGCTAACGTCATGACGCCTAAGCCTCCGATGGAAATCCCGGTGGC
The DNA here is from genome assembly GCA_030537795.1 of Actinomycetaceae bacterium. GTDB lineage: Bacteria > Actinomycetota > Actinomycetes > Actinomycetales > Actinomycetaceae > Gleimia. The sequence goes on along the minus strand of JAUNVE010000002.1, from coordinate 70,163 downwards.
CAATACTACCTGTCCGAACAAAGACCAGTAGTTGGCGGTGTCCACGGTAGTGAGCCCAGTGACACATACAGCGGAGGTCGCATTAAATAACGCATCGGCAAAAGGGGCGCGTTCTCCGCTAAGAGTAGCGAAAGGGAGGCTAAGAAGAGCTGTCACAGTCGCAATAATCGATGCGAATACCGTCATTGCAAGACGAGCGGGATAGGTGCGCGCAATATGGTCGATCTTGGTGCGTATACGTTGGCTTACAGTGGGATCAACGTGGGGGGCGGCCATCGTGGTGGCATGCACCGGTTGCGTCTGTTGTAGCTCCGGGGGAGCTGACTCAGGCCGGAATTCGGCGTGCGCTGAGCGTGAGAACGGAAGTCTCATCTCCTGCTACCCTCCCGGTGTGATGAGTACCCTATGGCCACAGTATCGCTCTCAGTCCCCGTTGTGGAAGAGCTGACGATTTTCCTTGTAGCTTACTCACAGTGTGAGTCGAACGCTGAAGATTCTACCCTTATGCGGTGGTTTTCCACTAAGATAGTCCACAGGCACATATGTGAATGCCACAGTGCTTTTCGTCTCATCCCACCTAAGAAATGGAACACCATGGCGCAGCAGGAACGTCCGCAGTTTGTTACCGTCGCGGAAGTGGCTGAGCTCATGCGCGTGTCCAAAATGACCGTGTACCGGATGATTCATGCCGGTGACTTGCCCGCCATTCGAGTGGGGAAGTCATTTCGAGTTCCTCAGTTGGCAGTCACGCAGATGATTGATGCGGGCTTGTCCGATTGGGAGCAGGAGGACACCGGGACCGCGGGAAGGTAGACTACCGTATTGTTGTCGGTTCACCCACGGTGTACCGGTTTAGTTGAAGGATCGCACCACGGCCCGCAGCGGCGGGCCCGCACTATTGAGGAGGGGCGCATGGGCTCCGTAGTAAAGAAGCGTCGTAAGCGTATGGCGAAGAAGAAGCACCGGAAGTTGCTTCGCAAGACTCGTCATCAGCGTCGTAACAAGAAGTAAGAAAGGCGCCCCGCATGCGGGGCCTTTTCTTTATCTGTGGGAGCGGTGAGATAAGTGGAAACAACCGTTCATGTGATGCGTCACGGCGAGGTCGATAATCCGCAGACGATTTTATATGGACGCAGACCCGGTTTCGGATTAACCGATCTCGGCTGGAAAATGGCTCGTGCCGCTGCTCGCATATTTGTTGACGGCGGGCATGATATTCGCAGTGTTGTTGCGTCTCCGTTACTGCGCGCACAAATGACTGCCACGCCGATAGCGCAAGCGTACGGGGTGGAGGTCGGCTCCGATGCACGATTAATTGAAGCGTGGAACTCATTTGAGGGTGTGGCTGTCAATAAGAACCGTGCAATTTTAGCGCATCCGAAATACTGGAAACGCTATATTAATCCCTGGAAACCTTCCTGGTCGGAGCCGTATGCCGACCTGGTATCTCGGATGCGGGCAGCTGTTGCGGATGCGCGGGAAGCAAATGAGGGCGGGGAAGTGCTGCTGGTATCCCACCAGCTTCCAATTTGGACGTTGCGGTCTTGGGTTGAAGGGCGGCCGCTAGCGCATGATCCACGGAAACGAGAATGTTCACTCGCCTCGGTCACTTCCTACGTGTTTCGCGACGCGACTTTGCAGGCGGTGACCTACTGGGAACCGGCCGGATATTTGCTGTCCAAGGCCGAAGATATGGTGCCTGGACAATCTGATGCAGAGCTAGCCGGCGATCAGAATCAGTGAATACCGCAGTTTCTTTGAGACAATAGTGGTGAAATGAGCGATAATCAGTCCCTACAAAAGCAGACCCCGGATCAAGTTAAACGCCGCCGCCAGATTGCTTCTACGGTCCTGCGACGCGGCGCGGTGTCTATTGATGAATTGAGTGAACAGTCTGGCGTATCGCCTATGACGGTATACCGTGATATTGCGGTATTGGAACGTGCCGGAGTGCTTTACCGAAATCGGGGAAAAGTGGTTGCCGCAGCCACCGGACTACACGAGGCTACGGCGCGGTACCGCATTACGCAGGAGGCCGGTGAGAAAAAGGCGATGGCGCTGGTAGCCGCCGCACTGGTTCCCCCCGGGTCTTCTGTGCTCATTGATGATTCCACGTCAGCAATATGGGTTCTGCGAGAATTAGTTGATATGGATATGTCACCGCTATCGGTGGTGACCAATTCACTACTGGTGGCATCGGAGTTGCAGGGAAACTCTAAACATACGCTGATGATGCTCGGGGGCGAGTATCAGGCCTGGGCAGAAGCGACCATGGGGCCGGTGACTATTTCCAACTTGGATAACCTTCGTGCCGATATGTGTCTGATATCGGCCTCGGGAGTGCATGATTCTACGGTGTACCATCCGTATGCCGACGTGGCGGCGGTGAAGAATAAGATGTTAAAAGCCGCTGAGCATACGATCTTGCTACTTGATCATACGAAGTTCAAACGCCGTGCCCTCTATGCATTTGGAACCTTAGACGATGTCGATACCGTCATCGTTGATAGCGAAACAGATCAGCAGTACATTGATTCGCTGAAAGAACACGATCTCGACGTAGTCGTGGCACAGGTGTAGTTGCTTACGAATGCCCGTCCGCATGATCGAAAACAGTGGGGGCGGCTGCCAAACCTCGTACTTAAGTCTCAGTACATATTCACTCAGCGATTATTTTCGCCTGCACCTTTGTGCTAGTTGTCCCATAAGCAAACGTTTTCGAAATAGTTTGCCACAATAATGATGTAGATCACGTACAGAAAGGTGAACTTCGCTAAATCACAAGATGCCTGTTGAAATTATCGGAAGATCTGATATTTTTAGAGTGCCTGATCACACTCCAACCAGGTACCCAAGGAAGGGAAATACATGGGTCTCAGAATTGTTGTCGCTGCCGACATCGCAGGATATGACTACAAGGAAATTCTCAAGAAGGATCTTGAGGCGGACGACCGCGTTGATGAAGTCATTGACGCTGGAGTAAAGAAAGACGAAGACATCGATTATCCGCATGTCGCCGTCAACGCCGCGCGGATGATCGCAGATGGTAAGGCTGATCGTGGGCTATTTGTGTGCGGAACTGGAATGGGAGTCGCGATGGCGGCTAATAAGGTTCCTGGTATCCGAGCATCGACAGCACACGACTCTTTCTCAGTGGAACGTCTCGTTCTTTCCAATAATGCTCAGGTACTCACCTTCGGGCAACGCGTGATCGGGATTGAACTAGCACGCCGACTTGCTAAAGAGTGGCTCGGCTACGAATTCGATCCGTCATCTCATTCGGCGCCAAAGGTGGCTGCTCTCGAGTCATATGACCGGGGCGCAACCGATCAGGAGGCCGAGGGGATAGGAGGATGCTGCTAGCTGAAATCGATGCAAACACGAGTCGCTACGGAGCGGCAATCGTGGAGCATAAGGAAACTTCAGTAGTGTCTTTCATAGCTCTTGTTCACATCCCGTGAATGAAGACAACAGCGGTATTAACCGCGCATTCCCATAAATCCGATAGCCTCGGCTATCACACGTCTAAAGGTGGACATATGACTCCAGATGCGAGTTTGGTATTTCTTCAGAACTTCGATTTGTTCTGGCTTATTGCCGCAGCAGGTGGCGGCTTCTTCGGCGCCGCGATCGGTGGTAACTTCTCTTTCGGTTTCACCGGAATCCTCATTCTATTGAGTTTCGGAATCGCGCTGTCAACGGGTTCTGACATAGGGTTTACATACTTGGCTTTCGGGCCCGTATTCGGCCCGCATATTACCTTTGCCGGAGCGGCAGCAGGCGCAGCTTACGCCGGAAGTAAACACGGCTTACTAGATGACACCGGCGGAGGTAAGGACATTAACACCGCGCTGGCCGGACTAGGACGCCCCGACGTTCTTCTGGTGGGTGCCGGTTTCGGTGTCCTCGGCTACGTCATTAATGGTCTGTACGCGCTTATTCCCTGGTTCGGCTCCAACACCGACACGGTTGCACTGACGGTTCTGACCAGCGGTATTATTGCCCGAATCGTATTCGGTAAGACAGGACCATTTGCATGGACCAGCGAACTCAAGGGAACCACGCGCTGGCTTGACTGGCAGGAAAAGCCCGCTCAGTACATCACCATCGGTCTGCTTTCGGGCCTGTTTGCCGCGGGTGCATCACTGAAGATCGTTGAGGTTGCCGCCGGCATGAATGATCAGGGGATCCTCGACGTGGTGATTGCTAATGCGAAGGTTCTGCCCTTCGCGATTTCGGCAGTGACCATTTTCCTGATTGCTATCGGAGTCAAGATTCCGGTTACCCACCACATGACCATCATTGCGGGACTTGCCGCCGTGACCGTCATGCAGGCCACAGGAAACGGACTGCTTTCGCTTATCGTGGGCTCAATCTTTGGCGCCCTATCCGCCTTCGTCGCTGAAATCATGCAGCGACTCATGTACGCATCGGGCGATAGCCATATTGATCCCCCGGCTGCGGCCATTTGGCCAATGACCACTGTATGCCTGGTCATGGGATCCATGATCGGCGCATAGTTCATCTCTCACCGGTGGGCGTCGGGACACTCCCGTATAGGAGCCCGACGCCCACCGTCTTTTATACGCACCAACTAGATCAACTTCAAAGAGCCGTGGAGGGCCAGCCGTGAGCGGAACCGACGATCACCTCAGTTTTCCTACCGAGTTTTACGACGCCTATATCTTCGATATGGATGGCACCATTTATTTGGGAGACCAACTACTGCCCGGTGTTAAACGCTTGATAGAAGAGTTACGCCGCCGCAACCTCCCGGTGCGATATTTGTCGAATAATCCCACAAAGGATCCGCAACTGTACGTTGAGAAGCTGGCAAAACTTGGGCTTCCAACCGATATCAGCGACATTGCGAATACCGTTGTTACCATGACGAACTGGTTGAAAACTCACCACCCCGATGCGGTGATTTTTCCCATCGCCGAACAACCGCTGATTAATGCTTTCGCGCAGGCGGGGCTGCGGATGAGTGATAATCCGGAGGAAATCGACATTGTCGTCGCCTCTTATGATCGGACATTCACCTACGAAAAACTGCAGATTGCTTTTGACGCCATTTGGTTTCACAAGCGCGCAAAACTGGTGGCGACCAACCCGGACCGCTACTGTCCATTCCCGGGAGGCCGAGGCGAACCCGACTGCGCATCGATTATCGCAGCCATCGAAGCCTGCACGCAGACACAGTGCGAAATGGTTATTGGCAAACCCAATCCGGCGATGTTGGAAGCCGCCATTGCGGGGCTCGACGTAGACCCCGCACGATGCATGATGGTGGGGGACCGTCTGGGCACAGATATTCAAATGGCGGTGCGCACCTCCATGGTGTCAGCTATGCCGCTGACCGGGGACTCCACTCTTGAAGAAGCTCTTGCGCTGGATGCAAAAGATCAACCAGACTTCATCCTTGACCGTCTCGATCGGCTCATTCCCGCCAGTGAATGGGAAAGCCTCGGATGGTCTGAAACTGATGAATAAAGCCAAACTCTTCCACCCTGACAACAATGACGTGAAAGGAAACTCCAATGGTTTCGCCAGGATTTGAACCTCCCTATTTGCTAGGTATCGACTACGGCACAGAGTCGTGCCGGGCAGCAATTTTCGACCTCAAGGGACAGCCGATTGGCTTTGCCGCTACCCCGTATAAGACCACGCACCCACGCCCCGGCCAAGCAGAACAGTCACCGGAGGATTGGTGGGAGGCGCTTAAAGCATCCGTCTACCGCGTCCTCAACCAAACCGGGATTCCCGCCCGCCATATCGCAGGAATTTCATATGATGCGACAACTATGACCGTGGTGGCAATGAATGAAGAGGGCGAAGCGCTACGCCCCGCAATTATGTGGATGGACGTACGTGCCACCGAACAGGCGGCTCGCGCCGAAACCATTGATCACTGGGCGCGACTCTATAACGGTGGAGGAACCATGGGAGCTACCGCCGAATGGTTCCCATTCAAAGCCGCGTGGATTAAGGAAAATGAACCCGATATCTATAAGGAGGCATACCGGATAGTCGATGCCCCTGATTGGCTGACCTATAAGCTGACTGGTGAATGGACCTTCAACCAAAACACGGCCGCTATTCGCGCCTACCACAATAATGATCACGGGGGCTGGCCGGTCGAATTTTACGAGCATATCGGATGTGGTGACGTATTCGACAAACTCCCGGAAAAAGTCGTGCCACTGGGCCAACCGGTGGGCGGACTATCCGCGGTGGTCGCAAAAGAGCTAGGCCTTAACCCCGGCATCCCCGTCGCACAAGGCGGAGGCGACGCCTGGCACGGGCAAATTGGTCTCGGTGTGGTCGACCCTGGCTCCATCGCAATCATTACCGGCTCATCACAGGTCATCACCGGACAATCGGCTAAGGCTATTCACGGAGCTGGCTTCTTTGGCTCCTACACGGACGCGGTTGTTCCCGGGCAGTACACGGTTGAGGGCGGTATTGTTTCCTCCGGTTCAGTTCTCAAGTGGTTTAAGGATGGTTTCCGTCGCGATATCGTATCGGCCACGGATCGACTTGGCCTTAATGCATACGAAATGCTTGATCGCGCCTGCGCTGATATTCCGCCCGGCTCGGACGGCCTCATCGTCAACGAGTACTTCCAGGGCAACCGCACCCCGTACACGGACTCAAAGGCTCGCGGAATGATTTGGGGCCTGTCGCTTGCGCATACGCCCGAGCACATGTACCACGCCATTCTCGAATCGGTTGCGTACGATACCGCGCACACCCTCTCCGTTATGAAGGAACGTGGCTTTGAACCGGAGAAACTGGTGGCTTGCGGTGGTGCCACGAAGTCGAAGATGTGGATGCAGATGCACGCTGATGTCACCGGCCTGCCGATTACGCTGACGGAAGTAGGCGACGCGGTTGTACTCGGCTCGTGTATGCTCGCCGCCGTTGGCGCGGGGCTGTACCCGTCTCTGGCAGACGCCGCCCGTAACATGGTGCATGAAGCTGACGTGATTGAACCAAATATGGAAACACACGAAGAATACAAGTTCTACGTCCAGCAGTACATGGACGCATATCCACAAATGCAAGAACTGACGCATAAGACTGTGGATCATTTGGACTAGGTTGGGGAGGACAACATGACAAGCACATTGATTGAAACGGCACTGAAAACAGCCGATCAAACCCGTGAAATCGCGTTCGGGCCAAACGTAGTGGAGAAAACGGGAGAAATCTTCGCCTCGTGTTTCCCCGGTAAAAAAGTCATTGTCGTTGCCGATGGCAATACTTTTGCAGCCTGTGGAGACGAGGTTGTGCAGTCTTTGAAGAATGCGGGTGTCGAGTTCGCCACCGACCCCTATGTTTTCCCCGGCACGCCGACTCTATACGGCGGCTACGAGAACGTGGAGATTCTCCGCGACCATATTAAGCCCCTCGGTGATGAGACGGTCGTGTGCTCAATCGCTTCTGGAACCTTGAACGACATTGCGAAACTCGCTTCCGGTGAGCTTGAACGTGAATATATGAATGTGTGCACCGCGGCGTCAGTCGATGGCTACGCCTCATTTGGCGCATCTATTGCGGAAGATGGTTTTAAGATCACTCACGACTGTCCCGCACCGGCTGCACTGGTAGCCGATGAGGACGTCATCGCACACGCACCCCAGCGTCTGACCGCCACCGGCTACGGTGACCTCATTGAGAAGATCCCCGCCGGAGCGGATTGGATTCTGGCCGATGAGCTCGGCATTGAACCGATCGACGACTACGTATGGAAACTCGTACAAGGACCGCTCCGTGATACTTTGGCCGATCCGCAGGCGGTGGCGGCAGGTGACCCGGCAGCCATTGCGAAGCTGACCGAAGGCAATATCATGAGCGGTCTTGCAATGCAGGCTGCTAAGTCCTCTCGCCCAGCTTCTGGAGCAGGTCATCAGTTTTCTCACACCTGGGAAATGGAGGGGCACGGTCTCGATTGGGAACCGCCGCTGTCACATGGTTTCAAGGTGGGTATCGGCACCATCGCCTCATGTGCGATCTGGGAAGAGGTGCTGAAACTCGACCTCACTGATCTCGACATTGATCGCATTGTGGCGCAAACGCCCTCCGCTGAAGAAGTTGAAAAACGCGTGCGCAGTATGCAAACCGAGAGAATCGCGACGGATGCAGTCAAACATACGCTCAATAAGCATCTCGAGGGCGATGATCTGCGGGCGCGCTTGGAGAAGATCCAGCAAGCGTGGCCGCGCATTAAGGAGCGTTGCACTCAACAGCTAGCTTCACCGCAGGAAATCATGGATATGCTGCGTCAAGCCGGAGCCCCATATCATCCAGAGATGATTGAGATTGACTGGGATCGCTTTAAGGAAACCCACTTTAAGGCACAGCAGATCCGTAGTCGCTACACCATCTTGGATCTCCTCATTGATGTTAATGAGCTTGAAAACATTGTGGACAAGCTCTTTAGTGACGAAGGCTTCTGGGGGCAGCATCGCAACCCTAGCGAATAGCGATAAAGGTGTGGTCGCTTCGGCGACCACACCTTTGGATATCTAACTTTACGAAAGAGGAAAAGATGAGCAAGGACGCTCAAAACACATACATTATTGGTTTAGACCTCGGAACGCTTTCGGGCCGCGCAGTCGTTATTCGGGCATCTGACGGGGAAGAGCTTGGTTCGGCGGTGATGGATTACCCCCACGCCGTTATGGATTCCCAACTCGTTGCTGGCGATGGTCAAAATCTGCCACCGGACTTTGCCCTGCAGGTACCGGCTGACTACATTGAGGTACTCGAATTTATTATTCCCCAGGCGCTGGAAACCGCGGGTGTGAAACCTGATGAAGTGGTTGCGCTCGGTATCGACGTGACGTCAGCATCCGTGCTTGTAACCGACAAGGATGGGGTGCCACTGTGCGAGAAGGATGAGTTTAAGAATAACCCGCATGCCTACATCAAGCTGTGGAAGCACCACGGAGCCGAAGAGCAGGCCGAGCGCATCGTACAGCTGGCGCGCGAACGGAATGAACCGTGGCTTGAGCGCTATGGTGGAGAGCTCTCCTCCGAAATGCTGATGCCGAAGGCACTGGAGACCTTAGAAGAAGCTCCCGAGGTATATCAGGCAGCCGATCATATCGTCAACGCACTCGACTGGTTGACGTGGATCCTCACCGGTAACCTGACCTACGCTGCCGGCGACTCCGGCTATAAGCGGATGTACCAGGACGGCCAATACCCATCCGAGGATTTCCTAGGCGCACTTAACCCGGATTTCGTCGGCGTATTCAAGGAAAAAATGCCGGCACCGGTGCTTCCGCTGGGTGAAAAGGTGGGCACACTGAACGAACGCGGTCAGCAGATCACCGGTTTGCCAGCCGATGTGGTTGTCGCATCGGGCAATATCGATGCGCATGTGACGGCCCCCGCGGTGCAGGCCGTGGAGGCCGGTCAGCTCACTGCGATTTTAGGGACGTCTGCGTGCTACGTTGTATCCGGCCCAGAATTCCGCGCTGTTCCCGGTTTATTCGGCATCGTTGACGGCGGTATTGTCGACGGTCTGTGGGGCTTTGAGGGCGGACAAACCGCCGTTGGAGATATCTACGCCTGGTTTGTCAACAACTGTGTACCACCGGCCTACCATGATGAGGCCAAAGAACGTGGCATGAGTATTCATGACCTTCTCACAGAGAAAGCGGCTACTCAAGAAGTCGGTGAACACGGACTCATCGGGCTCGACTGGCATAACGGTAATCGTTCGATTTTGGTGGATGCCAACTTGTCCGGACTCCTTATCGGTCAGAGTCTTGCCACCAAACCCGAAGATCAGTACCGTGCCATTCTCGAATCGACGGTATTTGGCGCGCGCGTTATTATCGAGAACTTTGAAGAACACGAGGTGGAAATCACCGAGTTCGTGGCGGCCGGAGGTCTGACGAAGAATAAGTTCCTCATGCAGTTGATTTCGGATATTACGCGACTGCCGGTATCGACGGCTGTTTCAACTCAGGCACCGGCACTCGGTTCGGCGATTTTCGCCGCTTGCGCCGCCGGTCTCTACGACAATATCGTTGACGCGGCGAATGCGATGGGCAAACGCGTGAAGAATGCGTATGTGCCGAATGAAGACAGGGCCAAGCAATACGATGAACTGTATGCGCACTACAAGTACCTGCACGATCTCTTTGGACGTGAAAACGATATGATGCACGACCTCAAGCGCATCCGTCGTGAGGCACGTGCGCGCAAGAGTAAGGAGTAGATCTGCCGCGATGATCAATATCGCCGATTTTACGAATGAACAGCAGCTCGCCATTGCGCAAACCCGCGAACGGGTGGCTGCGCTTCATGCGGAGTTGCCGCGTTGGGAGCTCGTCGTATGGACGGCCGGTAACGTATCGGAGCGAGTACCCGGCCTCGATCTCTTCGTCATTAAACCCTCCGGTGTTTCCTATGATGAACTGGCTGCAGACAGCATGGTTGTATGTACGCTGGATGGCGAAAAGATCAATGATGGGACCTCCGATGCGCTGTCACCGTCATCCGATACTGCGGCGCATGCCTACGTGTACCGTCATATGGCTGAGGTAGGTGGAGTGGTGCATACCCACTCCACCTATGCCACGGCATGGGCGGCCCGCGGAGAAGCTATCCCGTGTGTGCTAACGATGATGGCGGATGAGTTCGGTGGTCCAATCCCGGTTGGTCCTTTCGCAATTATTGGTGATGATTCGATCGGACGGGGGATTGTGGAGACCCTTGAGGGGAGCCGTTCTCCCGCGGTTCTCATGCAAAATCACGGGCCGTTTACAATCGGCACGGATGCCCGTGCCGCGGTGAAGGCGGCCGTCATGGTTGAGGAGGTTGCGCGAACCATCCATATTGCGCGCCAACTCGGTGATCCGCTTCCTATTGAACAGCGACATATCGATTCTCTGTATGATCGCTATCAAAACGTATACGGGCAACATGATTCGCAGTAGCTAACCGTGCTACAGCATGGCAGTAACTGAAGTGGCTTCGCGGATACGACAATTGGTATCCGCGAAGCCACTTTTTCAGCTCCGCGCGCGCAATCTTCAACCGCACGAGATAGTGATGAGGCGGTCGCGGTAAAGGCGGTTAGTGCACTGTCATCGTCTGAATCTAGGAGGGAGAATCGGCCGAAGGGGCTTCGTCGGCGGAATCCTCATGATCGTTAGTAGGTGTGGCGGTATCGTCACGGCCCCAGCCGGTTTCGTCGGTAGCTCTTTGTTGTTCTCGGCGCTTGCGCTGCAAATCTCGCTCAAGTTTCCATAGGAATTCGGGATCATCGTCGGGGGCGAGAATTCGTGGCTCGGTATCCGTTTGGGAGCGGGATGGAAGTTTGATGGCGGATTCATTCGAATACCATATACCGCGATTAAGCTGACCGCCGCGCGCTTCTGCTTGCATGACACGAGAGACGAGAATCCAACCCAGTCCGCCGAGAGGGGTAAATACGAGGATCAGGAGAAGCCACAGAGCTTTGGGAATCTTTGCGGGAAGTTCGTTGGAGGGCGTCCGAGCGCAATCAGCCAGTGCAAATATCGTGATCGCTACCGTGAGAATCACCAGAATGACCCGGAACATGTGCACCTTCTTTGCTTAAAACGACGATAGTTTCATCTCCTACAGTCTAAGCCAGCCTGACACGCAGGGCATCTGCGCTATTTCCTATGAGAACTGCCATGATCGCGACGGATGTAGGTATTTATGCTGGGGAACTTCACCACGACCAGATCTGTGAAAGCGTTGATAAATAGAACATAGATACTGTGAATTTCTGTGAAAACTTATGTATTGTGGAATCACATTCAATGACGAATGCGAAAGGGAAACGATGAATGCACAACGATTGAGCGACGGCCCCCTGGTGGTGGCTCTCGATTCTTCAACAACCTCAACTAAAGCGATCGTGGTCGACGCGGGAGGAAATGTTTGGCACACAGCTAAACGCAATATTCAACTTCATACCCCGGCAATGGACTTTTACGAGCATAATCCGGTGCGATGGTGGGAAACGAGCCGGGAGACTATAGCCGAAGTTATCTCCCAATTAGATGCCAAGGATCGCGAACGTATTGCGGCTATTGGTATTACTCATCAACGCGAATCTTTCGCTCCGTTTGACCTGGATGGCAATCCCTTACGACGGGGGATTCTCTGGCTCGATGGACGCGCTGCCAAGCAAATTGAAGAGTATGGGAACGCCCATATTCACGAACTATCTGGCAAACCCGCCGGCGTTACCCCGGCCATATACAAAATGGCATGGGTTAAGGAAAATGAACCGGAAATCTTCGCGAAGGCCGACAAGGTCGTTGACGTGCTCGGCTATATCACCTGGAACCTCACCGGCGAGTGGGCCTCCTCCCAAGCGGCGGCAGACTCTCTTGGCCTCTTCGATATTAAAAAGCGTGACTGGGCGGACGAACTCCTTGATATCGCGGGGGTGAGGCGCGAACAGATGTCTGATCTAGTTCCGCCTGCGGAGGAAATCGCACCGCTGAAAGAAGAACTGGCCAGCGAATGGGGCATTAAAGCGGTGCCAATTATCGCCGGACTCGGTGACGGACAGGCTGCCGGTATTGGCGCGGCGGCAGTTGATCCGGAGGTCGCCTATCTCAATCTCGGCACGGCCGTGAATGCGGGCGTGGAATCGGCGAACTATCAGTATGACCCGGTGTTCCGCACCCACGTGTCAGGGATCCCCGGTAACTACGTATTCGAAGTACTGCAATCATCGGGGTCCTATCTCGCAGGGTGGTTCCGCCAGTCACTGGGTGATCCGAAGCTACTCGGCGAACCCGATCCTGCTCTCGATGCGGCGGCAGCCGAAATTCCGCCGGGCGCCGAAGGACTGGTTACACTTCCGTACTGGAATGCAGTGCAAAGTCCCTACTGGGATGCCGTTGCTCGCGGAGCCGTGGTGGGCTGGCGAGGGACGCATTCGCGCGCCCATATGTACCGCTCTATCCTCGAATCCATTGGATTTGAGATGCGCTTAAATCTCGACTCACTTGAACAGGGCACGGGTGTTGCGCTTGAGAGTGTACGCGCCATGGGTGGGGGAACGCGTTCGAAACTCTGGCGTCAGATTATGGCAGATACGACGGGACTGCCCATTACCGTGTGCCTTGAGGATGAGATTTCGGCCCTTGGAGCGGCCGTGCTCGCGATGGCCTCCACCGGTACCTTCGGTTCGCATGATGTAGCCGAGGCCGCCAAGAATATGGCTCGGTTTGGAGAAACGATTGAACCGGATATGGACCGGCATCAACAGTACAACGAAATTGCGCAGGTCCAGCGCGAACTGTATCCAAAGCTCAAAGGAACGTTCCGCAAGTTGCATGAACTGGCTGAACGAAACCCGTCAACCAAACCGCAATCACCCGCCGCTGAACTGTAGAAAGGAGGGCGCTATGCCAATCATTACCGTTCTCGGAGCCGGTGCCATGGGATCTGCCCTGTGCACGCCGGTCGCCGATGCCGGATGGGACGTTCGCCTGTGGGGGACGTGGCTCGACGACCACCTCATCGATGCCTGCGAAGCCGGCAAGCCACATCCGCGCACCAAGGTCCCGCTAGCGCAGGGAGTCAAGCTCTATCGTGTCGCTGAGCTCGATAAGGCGCTTGAGGGCGCAGATGTGGTGGTTATGGCGGTGGCATCTGTCGGTGTCCCCAAGATCACAGAAATGGCATTGGAAGGCATCGCTCAGGCGAAAGCGCTGTGGCTAACTTCCAAGGGATTCTGCGCCGACGAGCGCGGAAATATCCAACTACTTCCCGATGCTATTCGCGGTATCGCCGCGGCAGCCGGGCACCCTCACCTGCCTCCAATCGTTGCGATTGCCGGACCGGTGAAAGCCAATGAGTGCGCGGCGCGCAAACCGACGGCCACCATCTTTGGATGCCGCGATTATGACACCTCGACCAGGTATGCACGCACCGCGCGCACAGATCATTACTGCATCGAACCATCGGGTGATGAAATCGGAGTGGAAATCTGTGCCCCCATGAAGAATGTCTACGCCATAGCGTTAGGTATTTCCGACGGATTGGAAGAAGCCACCGGCATTCCCCATCACAACCTCAAAGCCGCCACCTTTACCCAAGCAGTGCGAGAAATGTCGATCCTCGGACAGGCGATGGGAGCACAGGCAGAAACTGCCTTTGGTCTGGCCGGAGTAGGCGACCTGGAAGTGACCGGACTGTCAGGGCGCAATAAGGTCTACGGAGTGCGTCTAGGACGCGGTGAGGCACCCGATGAAGCCCTGGCGGAAATGGAGCGCTTGGAACAAACCGTGGAAGGGATTCCGGCTGCCGGCCTCGCCGAGAAGTATGTGAGCCAACAGGCTCCAAATCTCATTGAGGAACTGCCGCTTTTAGGCGCCGTTAACGCTATTCTAAAAGGGTCTGATCAGCCCGTTCATGACGTGATAGCGAAGGCAGTACTTCCGCGTGACCCCCATTGATACTTCGACTGGCGGCCTCGACCCGCAGTCTCGTCGGCGTGCCATTATGGATCACGTCGTGCGAGTCGGGGCCACCAGCGTGGAAGATTTAGCGCAAATGCTCGCGGTTTCGGCGATGACCGTCTACCGTGACGTCGCCGAACTTGAACGTTCGGAGCTCATTCATCGCAAGCGCGGTGAGATTACTGCCGCCGAGTCGTCGCTGACAGAATCTTCGTCGCGTCTGCGTATGTCCATGAATGAGGGCGTCAAATCAGCCTTGGCCTCAGCTGCCGGCAGATTCCTGCAACGCGGTCAATCCGTGATGATGGATGACTCATCCTCCACCATTCCGCTCATTAGCGCGCTACCGCATTATTCACCGATTACCCTGGTAACGAATGCGGAGTTCGTCGCCAAGCAGGTGCGAAACCAGCCGGAGGTGCGACTGCTACTGATCGGCGGCGAATATGAAGCCTGGGCGGATGCTTATTTTGGTGAGCTCGCCGAAGCCGCGATTTCGCGATTGAGCGTCGATGTCTGCATGATGTCGGCCACCGCCTTGACGCCCGTTCATTGCTTCCACCCCAATGAAAATGTCGCTCGAGTCAAACGCGCTATGCTCGCGGTGTCCCGCACTAAAATCCTGCTCGTCGACTCAACCAAGTTCAGCAAATCAGCGCTGTATCAGGTGGGGCCGACAACCGATTTCGATACTGTTATCACCGATTCGGCAACGCCGGCACATATCGTCAAAGCCTTGCGGGATCAAGGCATCGATGTAGAGGTCGTTGACATTTAGCTCTATGACAGGGCCAGACCCACTGCCAGGACAATACCGTAGGCCAGCGTAAGAAATCCGGTATTGCGTAACACCGCGAGCAAATCCCGACCGGCGGCGCCCTGCCTCACGGGGCGAGTGACAAAAATGAAGGCGAAAAGAAACGCAATCGCTACCGTGAGATAGACGATCTGAGGTAGAGCTGTCAGTGACACCACGCCGAAACCGAGGCCAATGAAGACCAAAAGCTGATAGCTCAATCGCGCATATCGATCACCCATGCGGACGGGAAGGGTTCTTTTGCCAGCAACTTCATCGGTGGGGATATCGCGGATATTGTTGACAAAGAGCAAAGCCACCGACAGGAGACCGACGCCGGAGGCCGCTGTCCACAGCCACCACGGTGCGACCGGGATCTGTACCCAGGTGGTTGCCACGGTAGCCATCAGACCGAAGAAAACAAAGACGAAAAGCTCTGAGAACCCCACCCCCAGATAGCCATAGGGGTTGGATCCACCGGTGTAGAACCAGGCGGCCGCTACTGCCAGTGCTCCGAAAATGAGGAGGAACCATTGACCGGACAGCGCCACGAGAATTAAACCGAGGGCGCCAGCCAGCGCAAAGCATGCCAGCGCCGCCATGAGTACGGTGCGCGGTGAAACCACCCCGCCACCGGTGAGACGCGGCGGCCCGGTTCTCCAATCATCGGTACCGCGCACACCGTCAGAATAATCATTAGAGAAATTCACGCCGATTTGTAGTAGCAGTGCGACCAGGAGCGCAAGAATAGAGCGCAACGGTGAAAAAGCCGCCAGCGAAACGGCGCCTCCGACACCGATTAATACGGGAGCCGCGGCCGCGGGAAGCGTCCGCAGTCGGGCACCTTCTAGCCAATCATCGATAGTAGCCATTTAGCGCTCCCACGCTCGTCCGGCTGCCCGTTCGGCTACCGCGAGCTCCGTGATGGCGGCGCGGGCAGGTTTACCCAGTTCGGTAGTTGGCAATGAATCGACGGTGACGACAACTCGCGGAGCAACCTGCCTGCCGCACTCTTGGGCTACCGCTTCGCGCACGGCAGCTCCGATATTCTTGGCAGGCTGATCAGAAACAATCACAGCGGTGACTATCTGCCCCCAGGTCTGATCGGCCAGTCCGACGACCTCGACGTATTCAGCCAGACCGGAATCGATAATGGCGTGACGGATGGGGGCGGGAGAGACGTTAGTGCCTCCGGAAATAATGACATCATCGGCTCGACCATATACAGTCAGCGTTCCATTGATTACACCGGTATCACCGGTGCGCAACCAGCGCCCACCTTCGACGAAACTGGCTCCGTTTTTTACGTCGAGATAGTCTTCCATCAGTACTGGACCCGATAGTTCAATACGCCCATCGCGAATACGCATATCCACTCCTGGTAACGCCCGCCCGTCATAAACGCATCCACCTCCGGTTTCGGTCATGCCGTAGGTGGTGACCACCGGTAGCCCGGCAGCTACCGCATCGTGATGGACGGCGGCAGGAATATGTGCTCCGCCAACCAAAATGGCGTCGAGTTGAGCGAGGAGATCGACCAGTTCACCGCCGACCTCCACAGCATCGGCTAATTGTTTAGGCACCAGGGAGAGATATCCGCGCAAAGCCGGTTCGCGCTCGCGGCCATCGATGATTGTGCGGCAGGCGCGGGCAAGGGCGTCAGCATCAAATCCGGCGGACATATCAGCAATAATGGGGGAGCTTTCCGCCACACAACACCGCACCAGGGTTTGCAGGCCAGCAATATGGTTGACCGGCAGGGCAACGATCCAGCGTCCTGGGCCGCCGAGCGCTTTGTGGGTGGCCCGAGCAGAGGCCACCAGCGCCCGATACGACAGACCTACCAGATGCGGTTGTCCGGTCGTAGACCCGGAGGTTTCAACAATGACGTCGACGCCTTCGGGCATGTGCTCGATACGACCTTGTAGGGCTGCATTTGAGCGCTCGGCAACAGATGGGAGGCACTCTTGGGGAGGGCGTGGCGCAACAATAATCCACCGCCCGCGTTTTTGGCCAGTCTTTTCTTCCCGTGTAAAGAACTCCCACAGTTTATGAACGGCGGCATAAGTCATGGTCACGGCGGCAGGGGATGTCCCGCCCGGTACCAGCATGAGCTCGGGGTGTGCCACAAAACCTCCCACGAATAACTGTGACAAAAGGGGCTGATGATGAGTCTAGAAGTAGTAGGGGAATTCCGACCAATCGGGGGTGCGGCGCTCAATGAACGCGTCGCGCCCCTCTTGGGCTTCGTCGGTCATATAGGCCAGGCGGGTAGCCTCCCCGGCAAAGACCTGCTGCCCTGCGAGGCCATCATCAGCCAGGTTGAAAGCAAACTTCAACATGCGAATGGCCTGCGGTGATTTGGAGGCGATAATACGTGCGTATTCCAGCGCTGTATTCTCGAGTTCGCAGTGCGGCACGGCCTCGTTGACGACTCCCCATCGCTCGGCATCCTCCGCGGAGTATTCGCGAGCGAGGAAAAAGATTTCACGCGCGCGCTTATCGCCTACTTGGCGTGCCAGCAATGCGGAGCCGTAACCGGCATCGAATGATCCGACATTGGCATCCGTCTGCATGAAGCGTGCGTATTCAATTGATGCGATCGAGAGGTCACACACCACATTGAGACTGTGACCACCTCCGGCCGCCCAGCCAGAGACAGCCGCGATAACGACTTTCGGCATTGTGCGAATAAGGCGCTGTACTTCGAGGATGTGGAGGCGACCGGCTCGAGCCGGATCGATCCTTTCACGCCGCACCGCAGTTTCGGTGTCCTCGGTGCTGTCGATTGATTCGTAGCGGTAGCCGTCTTTGCCGCGGATGCGCTGATCTCCGCCGGAACAGAATCCGTAGCCGCCGTCTTTGGGGGAGGGACCGTTGCCGGTGAGGATAACGGCTGCCACATCGGGAGTCATCCGGGCGTGATCGAGACAGCGGTAAAGTTCATCCACTGTATGAGGGCGAAAAGCGTTACGTAAAATTGGGCGGTCAAAGGCAATCCGTACAACCGGCAGGTCGGTACCCGCCGGGGCACCGTCCTTTTCACCGCGGGAAATACCTCGGTGATATGTCACGTCGGTGAGGTCGAAACCCTCCACTTCTCGCCATCGGCTGCTATCGAAAGTATCGGATACGAAAGGTAAAGCACTCATAGTGATCATCGTACCGGTCGATGGTTCCTTCCCGTGTTGATCGTGCGCACTGTTGCTGGCCAGCGTCAAGAACACTACTTGAGCGTGCGACTGACCGTTATTGAAATTGTCTTGCTTGGACAACTCCCTTGGGCTCACGGGAGTGCCGTATTACACTATTCTCATGGATTTTCCACTTCACGGCCGCTCTTTTCTTCGCGAACTCGACTTCACTAACGACGAATGGGCGTATTTCATCAACCTCGCAAGCGAGCTGAAAACAGCCAAGCGCAACGGCACCGAACAGCAGTATCTGCGTGGACTCAATATCGCCCTCGTATTTGAAAAAATGTCGACGCGCACCCGCTGTGCATTTGAAGTTGCGGCTGCCGATCAGGGGGCTCACACCACCTATCTCGACCCATCGGGTTCACACCTGGGGTACAAGGAGTCCGTTGCCGACACAGCGCGTGTGCTGGGGCGCATGTATGACGGTATTGAGTACCGCGGTGACAGCCAGTGCACCGTCGAGGAGCTCGCGCACCTATCGGGTGTTCCGGTTTTCAACGGCTTAACCGACCTGTGGCATCCGACCCAAATGCTTGCCGATGCCTTGACCATGAAAGAACACAGTGACAAACCGCTTAATGAAACATCATTTGCCTACCTAGGCGATGCGCGTTTCAATATGGGGCGCTCCCTCATCGTCTCCGGTGCAATGCTCGGAATGCGCGTTGTCATCGTTGCCCCACAAGAGTTCCAGCCCCCGAGTGATGTCGTGAGTGAAGCGGAACAGCGCGCCCGCGAATCAGGGGCGGAAATTATCGTAACCGATGAGATTGAAGCAGTACGCGATATCGATTTCATCCACACCGATATGTGGGTGTCGATGGGGGAAGACGAAGCTGTGTGGGATGAGCGAGTCCGCACCTTACTGCCGTACCGCGTGACCGAAGAGCTGATGGAACAGGCCGGTGAGCGCGCCCACTTCATGCACTGTTTACCTGCGGTTCACGACAATATGACAACGGTAGGGCAGCGCGTATTCGACAGGTACGGGCTTATTGGGGCAGAGGTAGCGAACCGCGTTTTTGAAGGTCCGCGCTCGATTGTATTTGATCAAGCCGAGAATCGTCTGCATACGATTAAAGCGGTAATGGTCGCATTGCTCGGCAGATAAAACGCGGGCTAGTTCTGACATTTCGCGTCTAGACAGTGTCCTCCTAGAATGAAGGATATGACTGCGAGTATTTTGCCCTCGGGACAGATCTGCTATGGCGGAGACTGGAATCCCGACCAATGGCCGGAAGAAACAGTAACCGAAGATATTGCGCTGATGAAAGAAGCGGGGGTTAATCTCGTATCCCTAGCAATATTTTCCTGGGCGAAGCTTGAACCTGAAAAAGGCCGCTACCACTTCGCGTGGCTACGCGACATTATGGATCAGTGCGCTGAGGCGGGAATCTACGTTGACCTGGCCACCGGCACCGCAAGTCCGCCGGTGTGGATAGCGCGAGAGGATCGATCTTCTCTTCCCGTTGACGTACACGGAACTCGACTCGAATTTGGGTCGCGACAACAGTACTGCCCCTCCTCACCGCTGTACCGGGATCGCTCGCGGGCGCTGGCGCGCGCCCTCGCTGAAGAGTTTGGCGATCACCCCGCGCTGGTTATGTGGCACGTCAACAACGAATACGGCTGCCACACCCTGCAGTGCTACTGCGATAACTGCGAACGCGAATTTCAGGAATGGCTAGAACGCAAATATCAGTCGATTGATGAACTGAACGACGCCTGGAACACGCACTTTTGGGCGCAAAAATATACAGATTTTTCCCAGATCCACGCTCCGCGAGATATGCCAACTTTCAAAAATGCGGCGCATGAACTCGACTATTGGCGTTTTTCAGATGCGCAACTATTGCGCCTCTATCTGGCAGAAGTCAACGAGCTGCGATCACAGACGCCGTCAATCCCCATCACCACCAATTTCATGGGAGAGTTCGAGGGCCTCGACTATTGGGAATGGGCACAACACGTCGACATCGTATCGGATGATTCCTACCCGGACCCGGCCCTGGTAGGAGGCGCTCATGAAGTTGCCTTCACAGCGGATCTGATGCGGAACCTGGGCGGCGGTAAGCCGTTTATCCTCATGGAGCAAGTGACTTCCGCAGTGCAGTGGCGGCCGCAAAACACCCCTAAGCGTCCGGGACAATTCGCGCTGTGGTCAATGCAGAGGGTAGCTCGCGGCGCCGATGGCGTTTTACAGTTTCAGTGGCGCCAAAGTCCCGGCGGGGCCGAAACCTTCCACGGCGCGATGGTCATGCATTCGGGCAAGCGTTCACGGTTTTGGCCGGAAGTGACACAACTGGGCCGCGATCTGGATGCCGTAAGCGACGTAGTTGGTGGACGTGTGGAAGCAGATGTTGCCATCGTTGTCGACTGGGATGCGATGCGCGCACGTAAACTATCCGTCGGGCCGATAGAAGCGGGAGAGAGCTTCGCAGCCGCTCGCGCTTGGCACCGCACTTTGTGGGAACGCAACGTGACGTGCGATCTCATTAGCCGCGATAGTGACCTGAGCGGATATCGCGTGGTGATTGTGCCCGAAGTCTTCATCGACTATCCCGACCTGGCTCGTCGCCTGGAGGCGGCTGCCGAAGCAGGAACTCAGGTTGTCGTGGCAGCACCAACCGGCGTTGTCAATGAGTCGATGAGGGCGATTCTGGGGGGCTATCTTGGTTCGCTGGCTGATCTTCTCGGCGTAGTAGTGACCGATCATGCTGTGCGGTCGCCGGATGTGGCACGGTGGTCGAAGAGCGACCAGGCTGTCTTTGACCACAGAGTTGATCGCATTACACGCGCAGTGGGTGTGCCCGGAGCCCAGCCTCATCACGCGCTTGAGGTTACCTCTCCCGCGCTTGAACGCGCACTCGATACCATCGGCTCTCCCACACCGCTGATGACTTCCGGTATGTGGGGTGAGTACGTGCAGGCCACCCAACCTGCCTCCGCTGCTACCGAGCCGATGTGGCTCAACGACGAAGTCGAAGTGATTGCGCAATTCTCTGGACGCGACGGTTGTGATCTTGCCGGATGGCCGGCAATTACGCGCCGCCAGGTTGGCAAGGGCGCAGCGTGGTACATTGCGACAGATTTGGAGGCCGTTTCGCGTGACGCCCTCCTGCGCGTGATCGGCGCTTATGCTCGCGTCGATACCACCGGCGCTGATCTGCCCGACGGTATTGAACGCGTCAGGCGCGCCGATATTACGTTCTACCTCAATCATTCTGACCGGGCGGTACAGTTGTCGGGAATTGTGGGACGTGACCTGATTAGCGGTCACCAGGTATCCGGGCATGCTGTCATAGCGCCGCGTTCGACGATGGCTGTAACTCACACGGATGACTGATACCGGGTCCCAGTTGGTGAAAAATACGATTTAAACACAGCGATAGAGCGCCCCTGCCGGGGCGCTCTATCCTATGAAGGAGTCTTAGGCGGGCAGATCGACGAGGAAGTCTCGCGAATGCGCGCGCACCTTTTCCCATACATCGCTGTCGACCAGGAGGCCGTCCCTGAGCGCCTCATCACGACGTGCGTTGATATCTGCTGCCGACTTGAGTTCCCCCTTACGCAAAGGGTTCTCATTGACGGTGACGATGACGGTGTGGGCACGATATTTTTCAATCGCGTCGATTTGGTCTGCGCTGATATGGCAACGCTGTGACAGGAAGGTCGCGGCATCGTCAACGTGGACGCTACCGTAATCTCCATCGTCGGTTGCAACTGTGACGATCCAGTTATCGTCGGCGGCGGAAACCGCCACAATCGACTTACCGATATTTCCCGCCGCCTTGATGATTGCGAGAGCAGCCAGCGGCGAATCGGATGGATAGCGTTGGGGGAGTACAGTGACGCCGCAGCGTTCAGCGCTTGCGAAGTCGAATACTCGGTGTGAATCATAAAGCGGGCAGAACTGGCGATCTTCAGATCGGCGCACGACGGCGACGCAATCGTCAGTATCAACGGAGAGCTGTCCCGCGCCGTGTTCTGGATCGTCCAGCAAGGCGAGCTTTGCGAGCGCCTGGACGCCGGTGTTGTAATGCAGCATGGCAAAAACAATTTGGTCTATTAGATACTTAGACAGTCCGTCGGAGATTGATGACAGTCTCAAGCACCGAAGCGATGTGTCGCGAAGGTCGCGCACGGAGATCCTAGTTTGAGTGGTATTAGTCATGAGGGGCCTCACCATTAGTTGAGTTTTCAGCGAGGTTCGTTACCGGGCGAAAAACTGTACTGAAGAGCCTCAGCCAGTTTTCGCCGAGAATCCCGCGGATTTCGGTTTCGTCCATTCCCGCCTCGACAAATGCGTCGGTGAGGCGGGGAAAGTTCTCTGGGCCGGAGAACCAACCGGGCCAGGTAGGCCAGGTAGGGTTGGTTCCGGCTGCGGGGCGCCAGCGTCCATCACGTAACCACGTGAGAAATTCGGGGCCCCAGTTCCGGGTGCAGTCGCTACCAAGAGCAACGTGTTCTGCGCCGATGTCATCTGAGAGTCGTCGGATCATGGCAACGAAGTCTGCAAGTTGGGCATCTTCCCCACCGACGATGAGCGGATACATGGAACATCCGATGATGCCTCCCTTTTCCGCCACCGCGGTAATGACTTCCTGCGGCTTATTCCGCGGGGCGTCAATAAACCAGGTGGGGTTGGCATGGGTAATGGCGACCGGATCGACAGATGCTTCGGTAGCATCCAGCGAGGTTTTATTACCCACGTGCGAAAGATCAACGAGCATACCTACGCGGTTCATTTCGGAGATGACATTTGCGCCAAATCGAGTCAGTCCCGAGTCAACGGGTTCGTAGCACGCCCCGCCGACCGCATTTTGGTTATTGTAGGTAAGCTGTGCGATTCTCACGCCAAGCCGGTAGAACACTTCCACTAATCGATAGTCGTCGCCGAACGAACTCGTGTTCTGGAAGCCGAGGAGGACGCCGACGCGTCCGGTCTGCTTCGCGTATTCGAGATCTTTCACATCGTGTGCGAGGAGAGCAATATCCGAGTTCTGACGAATGAACTGGTACCACTCTCCGATTGCTCGGATGGTTTCGGTCGGATCTTCCCACACCGCAACAGTTGCGTTGACGCCGGTGATTCCACCCGCCAAGACCTCTGTGAGCACGTCGCGATTCCAGTTGTTAATCTGCAATCCGTCGACGACAGTGGTGGTTTTGTGTACTTCTTGCATTACTTTGCTTCCTAGAGTCGCGGAATTTACCGGGGAGGACCGACAAAAAGCCAGTTGCTCTCAGATTCGTCGCTGACGTCTCGAACGGATGGCATTCCGGTCATGAGAGTGACGCGGAGCCAATCGGTAGATTTCGGGTTGTAGTTGGACATGCCGTACATGGCCAGCTGGAAGCGCTGCAGACTGAGCGGCAGGAAGTCACCGTTCAGAGCATTGTGTCGCGCTTCGCCGTATACGGTCTTGCTCATGAGTTGGACGCGAGCCACCCAGTAGCGTTGGTCGGGGTTATTGAGCAGGAACTGGGCGATGGTTTCGTCATCATCCGTTTGCGCAAGAAGCTGGTCGAGTTCGAACACTCGGCGAGCAATCCCGATTTGTAGTTCCGATTCGGGTTTATTGACTTCGACTCGTTTGATTCTGCGCGGTTCCTCATTGGTTTTCGACAGGTACCACATGTACTCGGTATTGCGCGGATCGTCGAAGTCGATGTCGAGTACCCACTGATAGTGCTCGGCAATGAGCTGGCGGGTTTTCGCGACAGTCATCGTTGGTTCTAGGCAGAAGATCTCGTCTACCCGCAGGAGATTGTCGATATCGTCGGTGATTTCGGTGATGAGTGATGCCACTAGAGAAGCACATTCAGCATCGAGATTCGATGCGTAGTGGTAGAGGTCGGACCAGAGGGCAACGTCGCCCTCACCGCCGATTTCGATCTGTTTGGAGAAGTGTTCCCGCACGGACGTGAGGCAGGCGACGATACTGGCGTCGGTGGGGAAAGGATCACCGGGGGTGATATCGCGTTCGGTGAAATAAGCGATTGCCTTATCCATGAGGTCGGATACAAGCGCGACGTTAGCCCGATCGTTTTCATTGGAGAAGTCGACCGTGCGAGACAGTGCGGATGCGAGCGAGAACTCGCGTGCTTTCGCCCACGCTTCCATAATCAACGGGTGGTTGAGCGCGTAGGGAACGAGCCCCAGACCGGTGGCGTTGCCCACCCCGAGATAGCGCCGCCAATCTTCGGTCAGTTCGGCAGCATCCGGATTCTTCGCCTTGGCGACGTGCTCGACGAGGTCAATGCTGAACTCGCGGAGCATCCAAGCACTCAACATATGTGGGCGGTAGGGAACCTGCAGTGGGTGATTAGCGGGGAAGGATTCAAAGGGAACGAGATTGAATCGTCCATTTGAATAGAATGCCGTTGAACGCACAATGTAGGGGGAGTTGCCAAAGTAGTCACGGTCGGGTTGATTACCCGAAGCCAGGCAGTCGGCAACGTAATTGAAGAACCGCATCGACTTATTGGCGCGCGCCCAGATCAAAGATCCTTTATCGGCACGCCCCTTCTCCTGTAGCGGTACCTGTGAACGTAGATTCTCCAAACGCTGGGCATCAACATCGCCTTCAACCAGACAGGTCGTGATATCCCAGTGTTTGGCAATAACGCGGTCGGTGCGATCTTCATCGGGGATGTCGGTGGAAAAACCGACCCAACGGAAAGTCTGGCCTTCGGCGTCAATACGGTATATGACGGTACCGACGCCATTGGCATCAATATCGAATATCTCGCGCGTTACCTGCCAATTGTGGCTGATGGCGCGACGAAGCATGGATCGTGAGAATGAATGTCTGGTCGATCGGGCGGTTAGCATGTCTGCAGATGACATGACAGTCGCCGGTGGGCGGAGTTGAACTGTGCGCCCTCCGATTTCAGTGGTTAGTTGTGCGCTACTCATCGTGAATCCTTTTCTGGTGCAAGACGGATATAGGCCGTCTTGGTTTGAGTGAAGAAATCAGCGGAGCTGTCGCCATTTTGCTCACGCGGACCGGGGTAGGTGGAGTTCTTGAGTCCTCCGAAAGGTCCGTGCACTTCGGAACCGGTTGAAGGGGCGTTGACTTTGACAAGGCCTGCTTCAACGTGGGTGAGGAAGTATCGTACCGACCGTTCATCGGAGGTGAAGAGAGATGCCGTGAGTCCATATTCTGTGTCATTGGCGAGTTCCACCGCGTCCTGAAGAGAATCGACTTTCAGAATCGTGGTAACGGGACCAAATACTTCTTCGCGGCAAATTGTCAGGTCGCGCGACCCAGTCAGAAGAGTAGGGGTGGCGTAAGCGCCGTCTTCATCGGGAATACCTGCTTTTGCCAGCACCTGGGCTCCCTCTGAAACGGCGAGTGCGATAGCGTCGTCGATTTCGACGCGCGCTTTGCGTGAGATGACGGGACCGATTTGGGAATCGTCTGCGTCGCCTTGCCCAACTGACAGGGCTTCAACACGTTTGGCGATTTGTGGGGCAAGAGCATCGTAGGCCTCGCCTACGGTAATAATTCGGCGCGTTGCGGTGCATTTTTGCCCGGTGGATCCCATTGAGGCGGCAACGATGGAATCGGCAGCAAGTTCCATATCAGCATCGGGCAGGACGATCGTTGGATTGTGGCCGCCAAGTTCCATTTGCAGTTTCGCACCGCGCGGGATGACGGCATCGCGAATGATATGTCCAACTCGTACTGAACCGGTGAAGGTGACTCCGGCAACTCTCGGGTCGGCCACCATGGTGCCTCCCAGTCGGCCGGAGCCAAGAAGTAGATTAATGGCGCCGGGAATTACGCCGGCCTGTGCCAGAATCTTGACGAATTCGACGGCGATGGCAGGGGTTTCGCTACTGGGTTTCCACACTACCGTGTTACCCCACAGTAGCGCGGGCGCGATTTTCCACGCGGCTATTTGCAGGGGAAAGTTCCACGGCGTGACCACACCGACTGTGCCGAGGGGGCGACGGATTGTGCGGATGAGTTCGTCAGGCACGCTGGAGGGGTAGGTGGAGCCATTGGCTGAACGCGCACAACCCGCATGGTAGTACAGCGTTTCAATGGTGGCGCCGACTTCTGCTCGGGAATCGCCCAGGACTTTGCCCTGTTCTGCCGTCATGAGCTCGGCGAGTTCTTCGGCACGTTCGCTCATGATTTGGGCTGCTTGGCGCAAAATGAGACCGCGCTGAATAATGCCGACGTTATCCCATGCATTTTGCGCCTTTACGGAGACATCGATCATGGTGGAAAGCTGTTCGGATGTGGCTGCCGTGAAGCGAGCGACAACGGAACCGTCTGCGGGATTCAGCGATTCAGTTGCATCCCCATCGCCTTTTACCCATTGACCATCAATAAAGTTCGATAAAAAACGGGTTTCGGAAACAGTCTGTGGTTTCATAGGGTTTTCCTTCGTGACGTTCGACACCGCCATTGGTGTCAGTAGTTTCAGAATATGCGCCTCATTAAGGGGAAACAAATATCGATCACTTAAGAATAGATAAGTAATGTATATTAATGTCATGGAGTTTCGACAACTTAAATATTTTGTCGCCGTGGCAGAAGAGATGCACTTCAATCGCGCATCGCAACGTCTACATATTGCGCAACCGGCGCTTTCGCAACAGATTCAGTCCTTGGAAGCTCAACTCAAAACCAAACTATTCAATCGCACGACTCGAAAAGTCGAGTTAACGGAGGCGGGAGCGGCATTGCTCCCGGTGGCTCGGAGCATTCTTTCCGCCGTTGATTCGGCCGTTCGCACAGTGGAAAAATCGGCGCGCGGAATTATTGGTACCGTCAAACTCGGCTTTGTTGCATCGGCTGCCGTTTACGTTATTCCGCGCATTATGGACGGCATGAAAAAGGCCTGGCCGCAGATCGACGTAGAGTTAGAGGAAGCGACCACGGCGGAGGTTTTATCGGGATTACGCCGCAATGAGTTTGACATCGGCATCATCCGCGGACTGGTTGGTCATTCGGAGCAGGTGCGCGTCGAGCGGCTGATGGAAGAGCGCTTGGTGGTGGCCCTGCACGAATCTCATCCG
This sequence comes from Actinomycetaceae bacterium, assembly GCA_030537795.1. Taxonomy (GTDB): domain Bacteria; phylum Actinomycetota; class Actinomycetes; order Actinomycetales; family Actinomycetaceae; genus Gleimia. The sequence goes on along the minus strand of JAUNVE010000002.1, from coordinate 42,653 downwards.
CTGGCGCAACACCGGAGTCTGTCACTATCGCAACTAGCGGGAGAAACCCTTGTTTCATTTCGGCAACGTGATGTGGCGGGATTATTTGATCGCGTTGAACAAGTGCTCAATCAGTCGCAGGTAGAGTTTGTGCGCGGCCAGCAGGCGACGCAACTTTTAACCATTGTGGGTTTAGTGGCTGCTCGGCTTGGCATTGCCGTTGTGCCGCAATCCCTCGTTGCTGTCAAAGTGCCGGGGGTGGTTTACTGTGATTTGCTGGACGATATTGCTTATTCAACAATAGCAATTGCGCACCGAACAGAAGATTCCTCCAAGCTGTTGGTGCGCAACTGTGTTGAGCTCGCTCATCGTGTGGTGAGTGAGCGTGAAGACTAACTTGACACGTCTTGTTTCTCGGGCGTGTAGTCAGGATACTTGCGCTGTGACTTATGGAGTAACGGCAGTGGGCTGGGAAGTGTAAGCGGTACTTGCCAGCCGATCGGGATGCCAAAGTCGTAATCTTCGTCTGTTTCGTCTGGAATCTTGTCCAGCGGTGGACGAATCGTTTGTTCTTGGGCCATGCGGTAAACGTAGACTGGCATACCAATCAATACGGGGGCCATGAGGAAACCAACTGGTACAGCGGTAATGACGATGAATGACTGCAATGCAGAAATGCCTCCGTCTCCGATGGAGATCAACACTGCTGAGGCAACCCCCATAAGGACCGCCCATAGCGCCCGTAACCAGCGCTCGGGCTGTCCGTGGGGAGTACAGGATTGGGCAACCGCATAGGACATGGAGTCGGCCGTAGTCGATACGAATGTGAGTGTGAGCAGGAGGAATGCGCCGCCGATTAAGGTGCCCGCCGGCAGTTGTTGAGACATCGCGATCACTGCCGAGGGGAGGCCGCCTTCGGCGAGTGGTTCTGAAATGGAACCGGCGTTTCGTTGCTCAAACATAATGGCCGTTCCGCCCATGACTGTGAACCAGAATGTTGTCACCACCGGGGCAAGAATCGCTACCGTGAAGAAAAGGTCGCGGATGGTTCGGCCGTAAGAAATACGGGCAATAAAGATGGACATTAACGGGGCGTAGCCGAGGAACCAGCCAAAGAAAAATATGGTCCATCCACCCATCCAGTCGGCGTCGCCCATATGGAGCGAGGTACTGACGAATGTTGTGAGGTACAGGCCGAATGCGGAGAAGTAGTGTTTTACCAGGTACACGATGGAGCCGAGTGCGATAACGACGGCCATCAGGATAACCGCCATCCACACATTGAGGCGTGACAGAATCTGAATACCTTTGTCCAGGCCCGACAATACTGAAATGGCTGCGGTGATGACGAGCACGGCAATAACTGCGAGTTGTAGGGGATAGGTATTTGGCCACCCGAAGAAGACGGAAAGACCGTATGACACTTGCAATCCAAGGAATCCGATGGGGCCAACGGTGCCAGCCACCACCGCTACGATAGCCACGATGTCGGCGACGGTGCCGACCCATGAGTTGACGACGCGTTCTCCCAGCGGATAAAGCAGGGTGCGTGGCCGCATGGGCATGCCCTTTTCGTGGGCGTAACTCAGCACGACAGCTCCGGTGGTTCCAAGAATGGCCCAGGCGAGGAATCCCCAGTGAACAAAAGATTGAGTGAGGCCGACGGTGGCGCGGCTGAACTCGTCTGTGGCATGCGATGCGAGAGTGGGTGGGGTATTGAGATAGTGGTACATTGGCTCTGCGCCAGCCCAGAACACACCGCCTCCGGCGAGTAGCGTACACATAATCATGGCCACCCATTTGAAGCGCGTGAACTCGGGCTTCTTAATGTGTCCAAGATACGCCTTGGCCCACGGGGTAAGCATAACGATGAAGGCGACGGCAAAGGTGAGGAATAGGAGTATTTGCCAGTAGAAACCGAAGGTACTTGCGGAGAAGGTAAAACCGACATTAACCATGTGGCCGACGGCGGAGGGAGAAATAAGGGAAGCGATGACAAAGGCTGAGAGAATACCGATGGTCGTTGAAGTTACTACCCAGTCGGAGCCTTGTTTCAGGCTCCTCGTGTGAGGTTGCTGAGTCTGTGTATCCACGTTGATACCTTTCGCTGACTGTCGTGTTCTCAGGAGAATGGAGGGCTGTGATTGCGGTGCCGCCAGGGTGAGACCGTCATTGGTTGGCATCATGCGCAATCCGTATTTTTAGCCTAGAGAAAGGTTTTGATAGGGGGAAATATCGAATAGCTCTCATTTCATAGGTAAAACCTATTAATGCAGGTCAGCGTTAGTTTTGTTCGAAATGAATGCCGATAATCGGTTATTTTTGGCAGTACTTGACGCGGTTTTGAGATTGTGTTGAACCGATAATCGGGTAAATAGTGTTGACTTTTAGGTTATTTGTTTCGTCGTCGTCTTTGGCGCGGTGGAATGCGATGCGGGCTCTTTCGGCGCCAGGTGGGAATCATCCATTCCGGGTATCGAGTGCCAAAAAGCCCCATGATGGAACCGATGGATCCGATGAGCGTGGCGGGAAAGCCGAAAACAAGCAGGGCGCCTGATACCACAGGGTTTTCATGGCTTAAGCTACTGGCTGAAAGGAAGGCGAGTCCAAATAAGGTGAGGGCAAAGCTGGGCAGGAAAACGAAAGCAAAACGCTCGTCGATGATGCCGTTTTGTCTTTCCCACGTGCGCGCGCCGGGGGTATCTCGACGCAGGTACAGCGCGCCGACAGTGGTGACCACCGCGAGAGCTAGTGCTAGAAAGAACATGGTTCTACCCTAGCGTGCCGAACCCGTTCGCACCCGCCTAAAGCTGAGACTGTCTTAAAACTGATTTTCCTCAACATCCCGGTAGCTCTTGACGAAAGAGTAGTAGCGGCCGATCTCGGTGTATCCGAGATGCCTATAGACAAACTCGCCCAAAGTTGAGGCTTGCAGAATAACTTCTTGGGCGCCGAGCGCAAAAGCGTGGTTGGTTAAAACTGTGCACAGATCCTTGGCCAGTCCCTGACCGCGATAGCGGGGATCGGTTGAAATGTAGTACAAACCGCCGGTGGTGCGAGCTGGATTCATGGTCAGTTTTCCAAAGCAGATGACAGCATCATCCTGGTAAATAACGGCCGCTCGCCATTGTGGATCGCTCGTCCAGGCGCCGTTAGATAGCAGTCGCGTGGCATCTCGAGTGCTGAGTTTTGTAAACGCCGCTTGCAGAGCCGGAACCGCATCGACCATCATCTGTTCGCCCGCTTTAACCTGACTATGCGGTTGGCCGCAGGTGCTCTGATGATGCAGCGGGACAAGTTGAACCTCGTGGTGGAGCGCGCGATCAATGGGCTCGGAGATACCCATGATCGGATAACCTTCCGGTTCATCTAGGTGGAAACCGGCTTGCTCCAATGGTGCATTTAACTCCCCCAGCGCGTCAGGATGCACTCGGATCGACCATTGTGTGTGATGAGGTTGCCGCAGGCGCTCAATGGTGGTGAGTAGCGATCCGGTATCACATCCCACATCAGCGGTTGCTCCCCGCAGATGCGAATCGGATACGTCAGAACCCATGTCGTAGGCCACCCAACCAGAGCCCTCAATCCAGATTCCATTCGTCAACTCCATGCGGCGGTGAATGGTATCGAGTAACTGTTGGTGAGCGCGCTGTAGCATCGGGCCTCCTGCATCGTGTATCACCGTAAGGCTATCACCGGGGCCGTGGGGCCAGAGGCTACCGCTGGAGAGCATGAGCCAGACATGGTGCGGCACAATGGAGACATGACTGAAAACAGCGCTCCATCGCATGCACTTATCGAGATTGACCTCGCTGATCTATCACCTCGCATACGCCAAGTATGTGACGGGATTGACCGGCTACTGTACTATTCGATTCCGCTGAGGAACAGGTTTCGCCGTATCGATGTACGCGACGGGTTACTTATGCGCGGGGCTTTCGGATGGGCTGAGGTGTCGCCGTTTTGGGATTATGGGCCGGAAGAATCAGCAACCTGGTTACGGGCGGGTTTAGCGGCGGCGCGCGAACAACCGTTACCGATGCGCCGTAGTCACGTACCGGTGAATGCGACGGTTCCGGTAGTTTCGCCGCAACGAGCCCACGATATTGTCAAAGAATCGGGAGGCTGCCAAACCGTGAAAGTCAAGGTGGCCGACCCCGGGTCGACACTGACAGATGATTGCGCGCGTATTGAAGCAGTACGCGATGCATTGGGAGCGAGCGGAAAAATACGTGTCGACGCCAATGCGGCGTGGAGTGTTGACGAGGCTGTCCGAGCTATTGATGAACTCAACCGGGCAGCTCAAAGCGGCGGAGCTGACGGGCTCGAATACGTTGAACAGCCGTGCGCGCAGGTAGATGAACTTGCACAGGTGCGTCGTCGCGTTAACGTTGCCATCGCAGCCGATGAGTCCGTGCGTCGAGCCAGCGATCCTCTGGCAGTGGCGCGAGCCGGTGCTGCCGATCTCGTCATCGTCAAGGTACAACCGCTGGGCGGAACTCGGCGCGTCATCGAGGTATGTGCCGATGCCGGAATGCCGGCGGTGGTGTCTTCCGCCCTCGAAAGCTCCATCGGCCTGAGTCGCGGTGTCGAATGTGCCGCCATGCTGGAGGAGCTCCCTTACGCCTGTGGGCTCGCAACTTCGCAGATGTTCACCGCCGATATCGCCCAATCTCGAGTGCAACCTGTCGGCGGTGCCATTGCGGCAGAGCTCGCCGAAGTCGATGAAGAACGCATCGGTGAACCGACTCATCGCGATCAGATCATGATTACCCGTTGGCTCACCCGACTCAATGCGATGGCACAGGTGCTGGCCGACTGCAATGAGCGGGTAGAATAGCCGCTATGACAGCGAAGGACGAAAGCGGTGTATCGGCCTGTGCTGACGCCGCGTGGTTAGTCGCAGCGTTGGAAAGTAGCGGCGTCACCGATATTGTGATCAGTCCCGGGTCGCGAAGTGCTCCGCTTGCCTATGCAGTTGCCTTAGCGGAACAATCATCGCGTATTCGCGCCCATCCGAGTCCCGATGAACGAGGTGCCGCATTTCTCGCTCTCGGTCTCATTCGGGCAACCAGCCGTCCGGTGGCGGTGATGATGACCTCAGGAACAGCCCCCGCGCATGCCTTTCCCGCCGTTATAGAAGCCGCACACGCTCATATGCCGTTGATCATTGTATCTGCCGACCGGCCCTATGAAATGCGGGAAGTGGGGGCCTCGCAAACCACCCGACAAGTGGGGATATTTGATACCCACGTGGTGACTTCACTCGATATTCCAGCAGGTTTAAGCGCCTTCGAAAAAGATCAGCGAGGGCGTCCACCCGGCCTAGTGAACCGAGTGCAACGCGCCGTAGCGCAGGCCAGCGGAGCTTTCGGAAGTGCCGGACCGCTGCACATTAATATCGGCTTTCGCGATCCGCTGACTCCACCGGGAGATTTCGAAGTACCACAACTAGCGCCGTCGCCGGTCGGTGATATCAGGCAATCGACTCCGCTGACCGCGTGGGAGGACGTTGTTGATCCGCATTTGCCGACCGCTATCGTTGCGGGAGCCGATGCGGGACCGCACGCAGCAGATATAGCCGAGGCCGCCGGGCTACCTCTTTTCGCCGAGCCTTCGTCGGGCGTATTTGGCTGCGCGCATTGGATTCCCTATCAGCAGGCTTTGCTCAGCGCATACGGAGACCAGATCAAGCAGGTCGTGGTCTACGGGACACCAACCTTGTCTCGACCGGTGTCACGTTTATTGGCGCAGGCGCGGGTTATTGTCGTTGCTCGGTCCGAACACTACCCGGATGTGGCAGGTACTGTCGCCCAGGTGGTGCGTGGATTGCGACCGGCTTTCGAATGCGCGGATCCGGCGTGGTTACAGACGTGGAGGTTGCGTGCGCGCAAGCTGGCTCGCCTGTATGCTCAAACCCCTGTTCCCGACGGTATTCGGGTAGCGCGGACAGTCTGGCAGGCCCATGTCGCCACCGATGACCTGCTCGTGCTCGGAGCATCTAACGCCATTCGCTACATCGATCTTATTGCCGGGAAACCGACTGCTCGGCCACGAGTATTTGCTAATCGGGGGCAGGCGGGTATTGATGGGACAATCGCCATGACAATTGGTCTCGCTCGCGGCACGAGAACCCGCGTGCGTGCCCTCCTCGGCGATCTCACCTTCCTTCACGATGTGAACTCATTAGCGCTGGCTGGAGACGAAAACATTGACCTCATTGTGCTCGATGACCACGGAGGACGGATTTTTCAATCGCTGGAGCACGGTTATGCGGCCTCCGATGAAATATACGAACGATTCTTTGCCGTGGGACAACGAATCGATTACGCCGCTATAGCGGCCGCATTTGGGTGGGATTTTATCGATGCGCAGACCCCGGAGGATTTACCTGATTTAGCGGCCCCCCATCGCGGGCGGCGACTGATGAGAGTACGTTGCCGTCACCAGGATATCCGTGATCAACTCAACAACCTGTTTCCAGAAAACATTCAGAAACTATGAAGAAATGACTCAGTGCACGGGAGCATGATCAACTCATTACAGTGAGTTCAACAACGCGTATGCGCGCGTAAAGGAGACACCATGGACAACGAATTCCGCGACCCTTACGATCGCCGGGTCAACACGCCAGCAGAGGCTGGACCCGCGGAATCGGATAATGCCGCCGACTACTCACACCCAATCGCAACGCCGGCTCCGCAGGCCAGCACAGACTGGGCAACGCCTGCCGGTCACGGTGTGGGGGTCTCTCCAGGCGGTAGCGCTGAGGAGCCGAATCAGGCTGCTAACTGGCGGCGCGGTTCCGCAACATCGGCGTCTTTTTCGGGTTCGTCTATTGCCGCTTCACCGCAGCGCATAGCGGCAAGACGTCGTGGACCGGGGTGGGGCGCCCTCCTTCTGGCAATGATCCTCACGGCGGTCCTTTCAGTCGTGTTGACGCTGTCTTTTGGAACAGGATTGACCACTTTCGACCGCGCGCACACCCAGTCCAATGATCCCGTAACGTCGGGGCCAACAGCACCCTTGGTTGAACAGAAAGAAGGCTCCTCCGACTGGCAGGCAGTAGCTAGCGCGGTGCGACCGGCCACCGTAGCTATTCAGGTGCAGGTCGGCAATTCGGGGGATACCGGGTCGGGCGTGGTATGGGATTCCGAAGGGCATATTGTGACCAATAACCACGTGGTTGCCGACGCCCAAGGCCCCGAAACCGTTACCGTCAGTCTGAATGATGGGCGGCTGTATCACGCCGAGGTAGTCGGAACGGATCCGACAACCGATCTTGCAGTGATTAAACTCCAGAATCCGCCTAGCGATCTGGTATCTGCGAATTTCGGATCCTCCGATTCATTAACGGTCGGGGAGCCGGTGATGGCAATTGGATCGCCGTTGGGACTATCGGACACCGTAACCACGGGCATTATTTCCGCTCTTGACCGTCCCGTTGCCGTTAAAGGGTCTGCTCCGCGGCAATCGGGAGACATTGATCCGTGGGGCCTGACGCCAAATGCGCAAGCGCAACCCGAGCCGGTGATCACCAATGCCATCCAGATTGACGCATCCATTAATCCCGGTAACTCCGGTGGGCCGCTATTCGATGAAAGCGGTCGAGTAATCGGTATTAACTCCTCAATTGCCTCACTGGGCTCTTCTGATTCCACGGCAGGCTCGATCGGCCTCGGTTTCGCGATTCCGGTAGATCTTGTGAAGAATGTGGCCACCCAGCTCATTACCCACGGTAAAGCTGAGCACGCTCAGCTTGGTGTTATGATCCGCTCGGCGGCAGTAACCGTCGATGACGTCACTCGGGTAGGAGCCGAAGTTGCCGACGTAGTACCGGAAGGCGCTGCCTCCTCTGCCGATATTAAGGTTGGCGATGTCATTATCAAGATTGATGGGCATGACGTGGTATCCTCCCGATCGCTGACCGGCTATGTGCGCCGGTACAACAGCGGAGATGAAGTGATACTTGTGGTTGCTCGAGACGGCAAGGCGGTTGAAGTTCCAGTCACCCTCAAGCAAGCGCAAGAATGAGGCCGCAACGGTAGTAGCCCCTTCGATGTCCCTGGCTGGAGGAGCCTAGACATTGTGCCCGGTGTGTGCGAGTGTCCGCGCGCGCCGGGCAGGGCCTTTGCGTATTAGCCGTCGATTCCAAGTGCCTGCAGTACCGGCCGCATTTTGGCTTGGGTTTCGGCAACTTCGAGGTCGGGGTCAGAATCGGGCATAATGCCGCCCCCGGCGAGCACCCGAATAGAATAGCGATCCCCGCTGATTTGACCGCACCGCAAGGCGATTGCGCAGGCACCGTCTCCCATGGCATCTATCCAACCGACAGGACCGGAGTAACGGCCTCGATCGGTTAGCTCATGGTGGGTGAGAATCTGGTACGCCTTCTGGGTGGGGGTCCCCCCGACTGCGGCCGTTGGATGCAGAGCCGATACCACCAGGCAAACAGGAGCAGAACCGGTCAGCGAGGGATCGAGCATAGCTCGCACATCCGTCGCCAGATGAGACACATTGGGCAAGTCAAGTAAGAAAGGTTGCCGCGAGGACTGCATCGCAGATGTAATGGGGTCAAGTGCCTCGGTAACTGATTGGACGGCAAGCATATGTTCTTCGCGGTCCTTTGCCGACTCCAGTAGCGCATGACCTTCTCCGGGAGCGCAGGTTCCCGCCAAGACTCGGGATTTAATAACCCCATCGCGCACGGATGCCAGCATTTCGGGAGACGCACCGGTTAAACCAGCGACAGAGAAAATCCAGCACGTCGGATAGGCATTAGATAACCGGTCACACAGATAGCGGGCATCAATAGGGGAGGTGGCCATTACCGACACGTCGCGTGCCATAACCGCCTTCTGGGCATCGCCTCGTGCCAGACGTTCGACAACATCCGATACCGCTTGCGCCCAGGTCGAACGAGACATAGTACCCGGATCAAGAGATAGCCCGGCCGGTGGCTGTAGATGGTAGTGTTGCTCGGCCCGAGATCGGGGAACGTATTCGTCCTGACCTAACTCGACAAGCCACAGCGAACCCTCGTATTCAATCCAACTGCGTTGCGGCGCGATGACTACTCCGGGGCTGTGCGGTCCAAAACCAAAAGACATGAGTCCCACGGGTAGGCGGATACCGGTACGGGCCTCTAAATCACGTGCTGCCAGAGAATCAGTGCCGGTGCAATTGTGCGCAAAAGTACACCACTGGCGCCCCACGGCTTCCATATGGGGCTGTTGCGCTACGGTGGAGCCCGCGCGTATGGGCTGCGGTTCGAGACGCTGCAGGAGCTCTTCGTAAGAAGGCTCCCGCAACATGTCGACCTCGACAGCACGGTTGCCATGCCCCTGCGACACGATAAATGCCACCGCTGCCCCGGAGCCTACGATAGTGGGTTGGCTATCTCCGGCAATGGCAGGGCCGGACCATACGGACACCATCGCCTGGGGAGGTATCGACGCCAGCAGATACGACAGCATATCGGGCTCATTATTGGGCGCATCTATTCGCGTAACGTTGACGTGTAGAGCGCTGGAGACATGGTGGAGGTCAGACACAAACATATATTGTAACCGTGAACCCATGCCGGACTGCACTTTTTGCCACCGCGGTGGGAAGCGTTGCCCACGGATGGGTTAAAACTTCGCCCTCTAGGTAAAAGCGTGCCACTATTATCACTATGAGAAATGATCGCACCACCGCCGCGAATGTGAACCGGGCGGGCTTGGACAAGAATCCCAGTGAAGTCGCCGGCATGTTCAATAAAGTTGCGCGTCGGTACGATCTGACAAATGAAGCGTTAACGCTCGGTCAGCTTCACCTGTGGCGACGTGGTGTGCGGCGAGCTGTCGACGCCAAGCCGGGGGAGAAGATCCTCGACGTGGCTGCCGGCACGGGCGGTTCAACAGCGGCTTTAGCTGAATCGGGGGCCGAAGTGATCGCCTGCGATTTATCTGAAGGCATGATTGAAGTAGGCCGACGCCGACATCCCGAAATCGAATTCGTGCAGGGTGATGCCACCAACCTCCCTTTCGATTCCGCATCCTTTGATGCGGTTACGATTTCATTCGGTCTTCGTAACGTCGACGATACGGAGAAGGCGTTACGTGAGATGGCGAGAGTCGTTAAACCCGGAGGGCGGCTCGTGATCTGCGAATTTTCTAGGCCGACGTGGAAACCATTCCGAGTTGTTTACGGCTTTTACCTCGAACAGGTCATCATGCGGATTGCCTCCGTATTTTCCAGCGATGACGAAGCTTATGAATACCTTATTGAATCGATCCAAGAGTGGCCCGACCAAGAACACTTGGGCAAACTCATCGCGCGCTCGGGTTGGGATCACGTCCAATATCGCAATTACACGGGCGGCATCCTGGCATTGCATCGTGCCACCAGAGCTCAGTAATGGAGGACGAACTGGGCGTGATTAGACCGTGCCGGTAGGCGTCGCCCAGAGTAGTTGCCATGTGGGATGCGCAACACGCTCATGAAATAAACAACACGAGCGTAATCAAATACGATCGACAGTACCGGATGTTTTAAGCCTATGATGCGGGTAAAACCGGCTCTTTGCCGCTGCGTTGGGAACATTGCCTAGACGTGGGTAGTGTAGGGGCGAATGTCCGGTTGAAGCCAAACAACTGAGCTAGCAGGCGGACATGATGGAAAGTTATCAACGGGAGGACACGGTGCAGACAGACGCGGGCGATTACACCGCCGATGTCGTCATAGTAGGAGCGGGCCCCGGTGGGGCAGCCACGGCTTACTATCTGGCTCGTGCCGGAATTGACGTTGCGCTACTCGAAAAAGCGACTTTCCCCAGAGATAAAATATGTGGAGACGGCCTCACTCCAGCTGCCGTAGCAGAGATTCACCTCATGGGTGTCGATACAACCGGGTGGATGCGCAACAAGGGCCTCAATGTGATCGGCGGTGGCCATTCCATTTATTTGCCGTGGCCCGAACAAAAATCAACCCCCAATTATGGGATGGCTCGCGCCCGCATGGATCTCGATGAGGATCTCGTGCGACGAGCCGAGTCGGCGGGTGTGCGTTTATACGAAGGCGTTACTGTAACCGGCGCCCTGCAGACGCCGAGTGGTCGTATGCGCGGTGTCACCGCCAGGATTGGCCGCGGAAAAGACGCCCGCGAGATCGAATTCCACGCCAAAGTGGTGGTTGAAGCCGGCGGAGTAGCCGCTCGGCTGGCCACCAGTGTTGGCATCGAGAAGCATGATAACCGTCCCCTCGGTGTGGCAGCTCGCGCCTACTTTAAGTCTCCGCGCGGCAACGATGAGTGGATGGATTCCCACCTGGAATTATGGAGTGGCAAACGCGAAGAATCGGATTTGCTGCCCGGCTATGGTTGGGTATTCCCCCTCGGTAACGGCATCGTCAATGTTGGTCTTGGATCCGTCTCCTCGACGGCAAAGGCCACTACCTTGCCCTATCGGGAGATCTTTAAGTCGTGGATCGCGAACCTCCCCGAAGAATGGGAGATGACGCCGGATAATCAAATCGGCCCCCTGCGCTCGGCGGCGTTGCCTATGAGCTTTAACCGCACTCCGCATTACCGTGATGGACTCGTGATTGTCGGTGATGCCGGAGGAATGGTGTCGCCCTTTAACGGAGAAGGTATTGCCCCTGCCATGCGGGCCGGACGGTATGCGGCGGAATCGATCGTATCGGCCCTCGCCCGTCAAAGCGACGCCGGCTTCGACAAAGCCATGGAGACTTATACCGAGGCGCTGCGAGCCGACTGGGGAGGCTACTATTCGCTTGGCCGTGTTTTCGTGCGGCTGATTGAAAACCCGAAGATCATGCAACTGTGTACCAAATATGGTTTACCACGCCCGCGTTTGATGAAACTCGTTCACAAGCTTCTGTCTGACAGTTTTGAACGAACCGGCGGAGATATTGATGACCATGTTATTACGGCACTGGCAAAGGCGGTGCCTAAAGTATGACGAAGCAACATTCACATACCCAAAATCCTCGAAATAACCACATAGACTTAAAACAGCACGTGCACGTTCACCAACGGGGCTGGGCTGGCAGGATATGTGCCACTGAAGGGGTGGAAAATCGATGAGTAATCCATACGTCCCTGTACTCATTTTGGCTGCGGTAGCAGTTGCCGTCGCACTCGGAGGCCTTGGGGCATCCGCGATTCTGGGTCCGACGAGTAAAAACAAGGTGAAGTCGAGTAACTACGAATGCGGTGTTGACCCTATCCACTCAGAGGCGGATATGGGGCGCTTCCCCGTCAAGTACTACCTTGTGGCCATGACATTTATCATTTTCGATATCGAGGTCGTTTTCCTCTACCCGTGGGCCGTATCATTCGGCAAACTCGGGCTTTTCGGCCTCATCGTCATGCTGACTTTTATTGCGCTCATTACGGTGCCATTTGTTTATGAATGGCGCCGCGGTGGCCTGGAGTGGGACTGATAGGAGGATCACGAGATGGGACTAGAAGAAAGCATTCCAGCAGGCATCGGCCTAGCCTCAATGGAGAAAGTGCTCGGGCTTGCCCGCAAACACTCTCAATGGCCGGTGACGATGGGGCTGGCGTGTTGCTCGATTGAGATGATGGCCGCGGGAACCCCCCGTTTTGACATGTCGCGTTTCGGTCTGGAGGTGTTCCGTGCTTCGCCGCGCCACGCTGATCTGATGATTGTGGCCGGACGCCTGTCGCATAAGATGGCCCCAATTGTTCGTCGCGTTTACGACTCCATGCCCGAACCTAAATGGGTTATCTCGATGGGAGCATGCGCATCTTCAGGCGGTATGTTTAATAATTACGCACTCGTGCAAGGATGCGACCACATTATTCCTGTCGATGTGTACCTCCCCGGTTGCCCGCCGCGTCCCGAAGCACTCATTAACTCGATTCTCGTGCTTCGCGAACAAATCTATAACGAACCATTGGGGGCACATCGTCGCGAAATCGCACGCAAGGCTGAGGAAGCCGCGCTGGCCGCGACACCAACTCACCAGATGAAGGGGCTGCTCGCATGACAGACAATATTCCAGCTCAGGTTCCCGACGGTGAAGTTGAGTCGCAACGACAGCGTTTCGACCGCGCAGCACCCGGTCCCGAAGTCGTCGACACGCGTCACGGACAGTGGGGAATCCACGGATCAGGAGATACCACCGGTTTCGGTGGATTGGTGCGCGAAGTCGTCCTCCCCGGCGAATCTTCCCGTCCCTATGGGGGCTGGTTTGATTCGGTGGTAGACATCCTCGAAGAACTCATTTCCGAAGAGGGACTCAACGTCGCTGACGTCATTGAACGCGTTGTCGTTGATCGCGATGAACTGACGATTTTTATTACCCGAGAATATATTCTCCCAGTGTGCCGCTGGCTACGCGATGATCAGGACCTGCGTTTCGAGCTGTGTCTGGGCGTATCCGGAGTGCACTACCCCCACAACACTGGACGTGAACTTCATGCCGTCTACCACCTGATGTCGGTCACTCACAACCGGCTGTTGCGCCTAGAAGTGACCTGCCCGGACGAAGATCCCACCATCCCATCGGTGGTCAGTATCTATCCGGGTAACGACTGGCATGAACGTGAAACCTGGGACCTATTTGGAATTATCTTTACCGACCACCCCGGTCTGACTCGCACTGCCATGCCAGACGACTGGGTTGGCCACCCGCAACGCAAGGATTACCCGCTCGGCGGCATTCCGGTCGAATATAAGGGAGCGACAGTTCCACCGCCAGATACTCGGAGGTCGTACAACTGATGAAGGACAGCACACCTGTTTTCCGCGCCACGGCGTCAAGCCTGGACGTTGACGACCTGCCAGAGGTGATGGCTACGGGAGGCGATTGGGAAGACGTTCTTTCCGAAATCGAAAAGCTCTCCAATGAACGCATCGTCCTCAATCTCGGTCCTGTCCACCCGTCAACGCACGGGGTTTTGCGCGTCATTCTTGAAATCGACGGAGAGACCGTTCGCGAATCGCGCCTCAATACCGGTTACCTGCATACCGGCATTGAGAAGAATATGGAGTTCCGCTCCTGGACCCAAGGCGTCACCTTCTGCACCCGCATGGACTACGTTGCCCCGTTATTTAATGAGGCCGTTTACGTCCACGCCGTCGAACAGTTACTTGGTATCGAAGATCAGGTACCGCAGAGGGCGAACTGGATTCGCATTCTCCTGATGGAACTCAACCGCATCGGCTCGCATCTGGTGGCTATTGGCTCCGGTGGTAACGAGCTGGGAGCGACCACTATGATGACCATTTCGTTCCGCGAGCGCGAAGAGATTCTGCGGATTTTCGAACGTATTACGGGATTGCGCATGAACCACGCGTTTATGCGCCCCGGTGGCGTGGCTCAAGATATTCCCGAAGGCACCACCGACTATATTCGCGAACTACTTCCCAAGGTCCGCAAGGGGATCGGTGAACTGCAGGACCTGACGCAAGAAAACCCGATTTTCAAACTGCGTCACGTAGATGTGGGATACATGTCGCTTGCCTCTATGATGGCGCTGGGTATGACCGGTCCGTGTCTGCGCGCTGCCGGCCTGCCGCTTGACCTGAGAAAGGATCGCCCGTACTTCGGTTACGATCAGCTTGAATTTGACGTTCCCGTACGCGATCAATCAGACGCGTACAACCGCGTCCAGGTGCGTTTTGACGAGTGCTACCAGTCACTACGCATTATCAATCAGGTGCTGAATCTCCTCGACGAAACTGAGGGCGAGCCCGTGATGGTTCAAGATCCGGCCATCAAGTGGCCCGCTCAGCTATCGGTATCGGCCGACGGCCAGGGGAACTCGCTGGAACATATTCGCGAGATTATGGGCCAGTCAATGGAATCCCTCATTCACCACTTCAAACTTGTGACGGAAGGCTTTAAGGTGCCACCGGGGCAGGCATACGGCATGATCGAACATGCCAAGGGCATTATTGGATGCCACGTCGTCTCCGATGGCGGAACTCGCCCCTACCGCGCGCACTTCCGCGATCCGTCATTTTCGAATCTCCAATCATTCGCCATGATGACCGAAGGCGGCCAGCTCGCTGACGTGGTGGTGTCGCTGGCATCTATTGACCCCGTTTTGGGAGGTGTGGATCGCTGATGTATACCCCGGAAATCGCAGAACGACTCCGCGGTGAAGCGGACCAGATCCTGGCCCGCTACCCCGAGGGGCACGAACGTTCCGCTCTGCTACCTCTACTGCATCTCGTGCAGTCGGAGGACGGTTACGTTTCCGCCGACGGCATTGCGTTTTGCGCCGACGTTCTCGGGCTCACTCGCCCCGAAGTCTCAGCCGTTGCTACGTTCTACACCCAGTACAAACGTCACCCGGCTGGCGAGTACAACGTGGGTGTATGCACCAATGCGCTGTGCGCCGTTATGGGGGGAGACCAGATTTGGGAGGCCGTTGAAGGTCATCTCGGTGTGGGAGCAGATGAAACAACCCCGGACGGAAAGATCACCCTCGAGAGACTCGAATGTAACGCCGCCTGCGACTATGCGCCGGTAGTCATGGTTAACTGGGAGTTTTTCGACAATCAAACTCCAGAATCGACGATTGCGCTGGTTGACGACCTGACCGCTGGACGGGATGTTAAGCCGACCCGCGGCCCCAACAAGCTACGTACCTTTAAAGAGATTTCGCATCTTCTCGCGGGCTTTGAGGACGGACTGGTCGACGAAGGCCCGTCCGCTGGTGAACCGAGCCTGCGCGGTCTCAAACTCGCGCAAGAGCACGGATGGACCTGCCCCGCCCCATCTGACGGGGCGAAGGCAGCGACTGACGCTGGACAAGAGGTCGGGGGCTTGCATTCATCGGCTGACCGTCCGGCCGTGACGGAAGAAGATCAGGAAGGTGACAGCAATGACTGAGGTTTCCTTCTCCACACCGGGGACACTCACGCCGATTGTGTCGCGCGGTTGGGGTGATGATCGCTCGTGGACGCTCGAGTCCTACCGCTCCCGCGGGGGATACCAGGGGCTGGAAAAAGCTCTAACAATGGATCCGAAGGACATTACCGAGACCGTGAAATCTTCCGGTCTGCGAGGTCGCGGAGGGGCGGGATTCCCTACCGGGCTCAAATGGTCTTTCCTGCCTCCGGATGACGGCAAGCCACGCTACCTGGTGGTCAATGCCGATGAGTCTGAGCCGGGCACCTGTAAAGACATCCCGCTGCTCATGGCTAATCCGCACGTCCTCATTGAAGGAATGGCTATTACTGCTCGTGCGATTCGGTGCGAACATGCCTTTGTCTACTTGAGAGGCGAGGTGGCGCACGTGTACCGCCGGCTGCTGGCCGCCGTGCGGGAGGCCGAAGAGGCCGGCATCATCGGCCAAGGGCGAGGCCCCAACGGCGACTTTAACCTCCGTATCACCGCTCACGCCGGTGCCGGTGCCTATATTTGCGGTGAAGAAACCGCGCTACTTGATTCGCTTGAAGGCCGTCGCGGACATCCGCGACTGAAGCCGCCGTTCCCCGCCGTGGAGGGCTTATATGCACGGCCCACGGTGGTCAACAACGTGGAATCTATTGCGCAAGTATCCGGGATTTTCCAAAATGAAGCCGGATGGTTCAACACCATGGGCACGGAAAAGTCAGCCGGTCACGGTCTCTTTTCCATATCTGGACACGTCAATAAACCGGGCCAGTTTGAAGCACCTTTCGGTATTACCATGCGTGAACTTCTGGAAATGGCCGGCGGTATTCGCAACGGGCATCGACTCAAGTTCTGGACGCCCGGTGGGTCGTCAACACCGATTCTTACGGAAAAAGAACTCGACGTCCCCCTCGATTACGAAGCGGTCGCCGAGGCAGGCTCAATGCTCGCCACGCGCGCTCTGCAAGTCTTTGATGAAACGACATCAGTTGTACGCGTCGTTACTCGCTGGGTGGAGTTCTACCAGCATGAATCATGCGGCAAGTGCACGCCCTGCCGCGAAGGAACATACTGGATGAAGCAAATTTTGCTACGCCTGGAAGCTGGCCGTGGACTCCCGGGAGATATTGACCTACTCGATGAAATTGCGGGCAATATTGCGGGACGCTCCTTCTGCGCCCTCGGCGACGCATCTGCAACACCCGTTCATAGCGGTATTGCACGATTCCGCGAAGAATTTGAAGCGGGGCTGACCACCCCCGCCCGTGAACTGTTCCCCTACGAGGCATCCGCTGTTTTTGCACAGGGAGGTACCCGATGAGTGAAAACGTAGCTCAAGAAATGGTGACGCTCACAATCGACGACACCGAGGTGAGCGTCCCCAAGGGAACTCTCATCATCAGGGCGGCTGAAACCGTGGGAATTCGCATTCCGCGCTTCTGTGATCACCCGCTGCTCAAACCGGCAGGAGCCTGTCGTCAGTGTCTGGTCGAGGTCGCCACCCCCGATCGCGAAGGCAATGTGCGCCCTATGCCGAAGCCACAAACAGCATGCACCATGACTGTTACGCCGGGTATGCAGGTGAAGACCCAGCGCACTTCTGAAGTCGCTGAAAAAGCCCAAAAGGGCATTATGGAGTTTCTCCTCATTAACCACCCCCTTGACTGTCCCATTTGTGACAAGGGTGGCGAATGCCCGCTGCAAAACCAGGCCATGACCGAGGGACGCGAAGTTTCGCGTTTTGCGGATGCTAAGCGCACCTTCCCCAAGCCGATTCGTCTATCCACCCAAATCCTGCTGGATCGTGACCGCTGTATTCTGTGTCAGCGTTGCGTCCGGTTTTCGAAGGAGATCGCGGGGGACGCATTTATCGACCTCCAGGGACGCGGCGGGGGCTCCTCACCGACAGACCACCATGAATTCATGGGGGAGCAGGTCGGTACCTTTGACACGCAAGTTCTTGGTTTTTACGACCCCGAATCGAATCCAACTAGCCATGAGCTCACCCCGGCTCCCGGTCTTGCCGGCCCCTACGGTAATCCCGGTGTAGCTGGCAGCCTGCATGCCGGCCCCACCGGAGTAGCAGAAACAGATACCACCGGACGGCCGTTTGCGTCGTACTTTTCGGGCAACACTATTCAGATCTGCCCGGTGGGTGCCCTCACCGCATCCTCCTATCGTTTCCGAGGCCGCCCATTCGACCTCGTATCGACGCCGTCGGTCACCGAGCACGATGCCTCCGGTGCCGCTATTCGCGTTGATATTCGTCGCGGCGAGGTCTTGCGGCGTCTCGCGGGCGAAGACTATGACGTCAATGAAGAGTGGATTACCGATAAAGACCGTTTTGCCTTCCAGTGGGCACATGGGCAAGATCGTTTGCACACCCCGCTGGTACGCGAGGACGGCGAACTCGTACCGACCTCGTGGGCCGATGCACTTGATCGGGCAGCCCGCGGATTGGAAGCCGCTCGCGATGGCAAAACCGCACTGATGCCCGGTGGTCGGTTAACCGTCGAAGACGCCTACGCCTGGTCGAAGTTCGCTCGTCTGGCGATGGGCACCAATCAGATTGACGCGCGGATGCGGTCAACCAGTGTAGAAGAAACGCAGTTCCTCGGTTCTCGCGTGGCTGGACGCGGGCTTGATGTGACCTATTCCGACCTGGAAAAAGCCGGCCGCGTTCTGCTGGTGGGGTTAGAAGCCGAAGATGAAATCGGCACCGTTTTCCTGCGACTGCGTAAAGGCGTTTTGGCGGGGAATACGCGCGTCAGTGTGGTAGCTCCATTTACCACTGCATCGACCAAGAAGATGAACGCTGATCTGCTCCGGGCAGCACCGGGAACAGAGCCGGAGGTACTGGCCGCCATTGACGGCGAACTCGCCAAGGAACTCGCGGAGGGCATCGTTGTTATCGGCGAAAGATGCGTCGAAACGCCGGGACTATACTCGGCCGTGAACGCGTTGGTGGAACGCACCGGAGCACGACTCGCGTGGATTCCACGTCGCGCTGGCGAACGTGGCGCAATCGATGTTGGCCTGGTGCCGCAACTCCTTCCATTTGGACGGCATATTGACGATGCTGAATCACGTATTGATGTCGAAACCGTGTGGGGAGGTAGGCTACCGACCGATTCGCCCAAGTGCACGGAGGAGATTATCATCGAATCCGCGCAGGAAGCCCGGTCAGCTATCATCCTCGGTGGGGTGGACTCGCGTGACGTACCGGATCCGGATGCGTTACGCGCGGCAGTCGATGCGGCGGACTTCGTGGTCAGCCTCGAAGTGCGTAACACCGACCTCACCTCAATGGCGGACGTTGTGCTACCGGTGGCGCCATTTGCCGAAAAAGCCGGTACCTTCATTAACTGGGAAGGTCGCCTGCGCCCCTTCGGGCAGGCACTGGCATCGCGGGCATTAACCGATCGTGACGTACTCGTTCGCCTGGCACGGGAAATGGATGTCGAACTAGGACTCGATACCCTCAAGGCAACTCATGCGGAAATCAACCAGCTGATGGATTGGGATGGGCCGCGCATCGACGCTCCGGCTACCGCTGCTCCTGCGGTGACAGCCCCGGGGATCGGCAACGCTGTGCTAGCCACCCACAAACCGATGCTTGATGCCGGTCGACTCCAAGATGGAGCTACCGAACTGGCCGGCACAGCCCGCCGTTCAGTCGCACGTTTAAGCGCCGCGACACTCGCCGGATTGGGAATATCAGAAGGCGACACACTCGCAGTCAGCACCGAACGCGGCACCATCACATTGCCGGTCGTCACCGCTGACCTACCCGAGGATGTTGTTTGGCTTCCTGAATGTTCACTCGGATCACTCGTACACGAAACCCTCGGAGCCCGTAACGGCTCCGTGGTATCAATCGCAGCACACTCGGAGGTGACCCGATGAACCCCATCGGTCTTACCGCACTCGTGCCCTTTGCCCCACCGGTGACCACGCCGGCGGACTTCAGCGAGGAAACATGGTGGCTCAGCCTCATTAAGGCCGTATTCATCGTGGTATTCCTCATCGTCTCCGTCATTATGGCACTGTGGGTTGAGCGCCGCGGTCTCGGTCGTATGCAGACTCGCCCCGGCCCCAACGTGGCCGGACCATTCGGCCTATTTCAGGCTTTCGCAGATGCCGGAAAACTCCTATTCAAGGAGGATATCTGGACCGATCGGGCAGAGAAGTTCATCTACTTCATTGCCCCGGCCACCTCGGCATTTGCCGCTTTCATGGTGCTGGCGGTCATTCCCATGGGGCCGAATGTCTCCATGTTCGGACACTGGACGCCGTTGCAACTGACCGATATGCCCGTGGCCGTGCTCTACATTCTGGCGATTGCATCGGTAGGCCTATACGGGGTAGTGCTCGGTGGCTGGTCCACCCGTTCAACCCTTCCGCTCCTGGGCTCCGTGCGCTCCGCCGCGCAGATTATTTCCTACGAACTGTCGATGGGCCTGTCGCTGGTGTCGGTATTTCTCGTCGCCGGATCCATGTCGACCTCCGAAATCGTCGCCTCCCAACACCCGGTGTGGTGGGCATTCGCGCTGCTGCCGGCATTTATCGTCTACATCATTTCCATGGTGGGCGAAGTCAACCGTTTACCATTTGACCTCCCGGAAGCGGAAGGCGAGCTCGTCGCCGGACATATGACCGAGTACTCGTCGATGAAGTTCGGTTGGTACTACCTGTCCGAATACATCAATATGTTTAATGTCTCCGCCGTTGCCACCACCGTATTTTTCGGTGGTTGGCATGCGCCATTCGGTTTGGGATACGTCCCGTTCATCGATTTCAATGGCGGCTGGTGGGGAATGTTGTGGTTCACCCTCAAGATGTGGATGTTCTTCTTCTTTATGGTGTGGACACGCGGCACGCTTCTGCGCTTCCGCTACGATCAGTTCATGGCACTGGGGTGGAAGGTACTCATTCCGGTTTCCCTCGGTTGGCTCGTTATCGTCGCCATCTTGCAGGGAGTACGGATGTGGGTCACCGACTCATTCCTCGTGATTTCGGGTGGCATCGTGGCCGTTGTGCTGGTCCTTATGATCATTATGTGGATGGCCGATACCCCCGAAAAAGAACCGGAAGAAACCTCCGCCGAGCCATTCGACGCATTCGCCGGGGGATACCCGGTACCACCACTTCCGGGACAGCAGCTCCCGCCCTCGCCGCGCGCCGGACGCGAACCCGTCGGTGCGACGAGCACATCAACGACCACCACCAATGTGGAGGAGGCCGACAATGAGTGATAAACAGTCTCAGGACGACATGCTCTACGAACACGATCCCAAAGGATTCTTTGGAGAGCTGTTCGCACCTATCGCCGGATACGGAGTGACCATCACGTCTTTCTTCCGTCCGACGGTGACAGAACAGTACCCGTTTGAAGGCCCCTTCACCCAGCCGCGTTTCCACGGACGTCATCAGCTCAACCGCTACCCGGACGGTCTCGAAAAGTGCATCGGCTGTGAACTGTGCGCGTGGGCTTGCCCGGCGGATGCCATCTTGGTGGAAGCCGCCAACAATACACCCGACCAGCAGTTCGCTCCCGGTGAGCGATTTGGTCGCGTCTACCAGATCAACTACCTGCGCTGCATTTTCTGCGGACTATGTATCGAAGCGTGTCCGACCCGCGCGCTCACCATGAGCAACGATTTCGAGCTGGCGGACTACGATCGCGAAGACCTGATTTTCGAAAAAGATCAGATCTTGGCTCCGCTGGAAGACGGCATGTTGGCTCCACCGCATCCGATGGTCTCCGGTATGACAGACGGAGACTACTACCGCGGCAGCGTCACCGGGCCCACCCGCGAACAGGTTGAATGGGTTCGTGAACACAGACCTGATGACCCCACGCTGGAGGGAGCCGCCCAAGCGGCAGATCAGGTAGAAACACCGGTGGCAGCAGCTCCCGTGACATCTAAGGAGGCTTCAGCGTGATACTCCATACCCTGGCTGAGGGGCCACAAATGGCCGGAACCGGCGAAGCCATCCTCTTTTGGGTGACGGCTTGCGTTATGGTTGCCGGCGCGCTGGGGGTCCTGTTCTTTAAAAAGGCCGCCTACTCCGCCATTTCTATGGTGACCGTCATGGTAGGGCTCGCCGTTCTCTACTTTGCGCAGAGCGCACCGTTTATGGGCGTCGTCCAAATCGTCGTCTATACCGGCGCCATTATGATGCTTTTCCTATTCGTGCTCATGATGATTGGCTTGCAAGCCACCGATGAGTACCTCAATCAGAATCGCGCGAATATTATTGTTGCTAGCCTGGGAGGTTTGGTTCTCGCCATTGCCACGGGGGCAATCGTGTGGGCTACGTATTTCCCACCGGCGAAGGACTACACGGCTAATCCCTACTCGGATGAACCGGTACAAGAACTTGCACGCA
Source organism: Actinomycetaceae bacterium (assembly GCA_030537795.1). Taxonomy (GTDB): domain Bacteria; phylum Actinomycetota; class Actinomycetes; order Actinomycetales; family Actinomycetaceae; genus Gleimia. Next base: position 20,402 of record JAUNVE010000002.1, on the reverse strand, counting down.
CCCTGTTTACGAACTTTTGGTTCTCCATGGAACTGGCCGCCGCGCTTTTGATTACCGCAGCACTGGGGGCCGTCCTGCTAACGCACGGAGATCGTCTCACACCCCGACGCACGCAAAAGCACGTGGTTGAAGCGAAGATGCAGGCCTATGCCGCATCGGGACGTCACATGGGCCAGCACACCGCTCCCGGTGTCTACGCGCGGTCGACTTCCACCGATGTGGGGGCGCTGTCGGGTGAAACCCTCAAACCCGTTCCCGAGTCAATTCCGCGTGTATTGCGAGTACGTGGACTCGATCGGTCGTTGGGATCACTTGACCCCGAACTCGCACGCAAGTTACAAAACGCGCAGCGCGGAGATACGTCGCAAACGCTATTCGGTGCCGAAGGTACCAGCCACGTGCCCCAATCCGGTTCCTGGGGAATGGCGGGCGTCGATGCGCCGGATGGACTTATCCAATACGAGGTGGATGCGCCGCAAATCGAAGCATCTGACGCTGAAGAGGAGGCCGACAAATGAGCCTAACCTACTACTTGATCCTCGCGATGGTGCTATTTGCCATCGGAGCGGTTGTCGTCATGGTGCGTCGCTCCGCGGTGATCTCACTCATGGGAGTTGAGCTCATGTTGAACTCCGCGAACCTCGTGCTCGTCACCTTTGCCCGTTTACACGGTGATTACACCGGACAGGTCATGGCGTTCTTCGTCATGGTCGTCGCCGCCGCAGAGGTCGTTGTCGGCCTCGCCATCATCGTGACCATCTTCCGATCCCGTCGCACCACCAGTGTCGACGAGGTCAACCTACTGAAGAACTGAAGGAGGAAAGGTGAATTACTCGATGCTCCTTCCTATGGGAGACACCTTCGCACCGTATGAAATCGCGCACGGTGCGGCAGCTCTGGCTCCACTTATGGTGCTGGTGCCCCTCGTGGTATCGATTCTGCTCCTTGTCCTCGGTCGCGTGACTGATCGGTGGGGTCACTGGATCGCAGTGGTTGCCTCCTGGCTGTCATTCGCTATCGGGGCTGCCATTATGATCCAGCTGCTTGGACTTCCTGCAGGTGGGCGACTCATGGAGCTTGATCTCTTCAGTTGGATCCCCGCCGGAGACCTATCCATTAACGTCGGCATGATGATTGATCCGCTGTCGATGACATTCGTCATGCTCGTCACCTTCGTCGGCTCACTCATCCACGTGTACGCCGTCGCATATATGGAACACGACATTGACCGTCGCAGGTTCTTCGCGTACCTCAACTTCTTTATCGCCGCGATGCTGACGCTGGTACTCGGAAGCTCATACGTGGTGCTCTTTGTCGGTTGGGAAGGCGTCGGCCTGGCCTCCTATCTGCTCATCGGTTTCTGGAACCACGTTCCCGAATACGCCACTGCCGCCAAGAAAGCATTTGTGATGAACCGCGTGGGCGATATGGGACTCCTGCTCGCCATGATGGTCATGGTCGCGCAGTTCGGATCGGTGGAGTTCCGCACCGTCTTATCGGAGGTTGGCGGCGCCCCCGAAACCACCGCCACCCTCATCGGTATATTCCTCCTCGTGGCTGCCTGCGGTAAGTCAGCGCAGTTCCCGCTACAAGCGTGGCTCGGGGATGCAATGGCGGGTCCGACCCCGGTATCCGCCCTCATTCACGCGGCAACCATGGTGACCGCCGGTGTTTACCTCATCGTGCGTTCCGGTGCCGTCTACCTCGTATCCCCGGTCGCTACCACCGCCGTTGCGGTAATCGGTGCGATCACCCTCCTGTTCGGAGCCATCGTCGGTACCGCCAAGGACGATATGAAGAAGGTGCTCGCCGCCTCCACCATGTCGCAGATCGGCTACATGATGCTCGGCGCCGGACTAGGCCCGGTTGGTTGGGCTTTCGCCATCTTCCACCTGTTCACCCACGGCTTCTTCAAGGCTCTCATGTTCCTGGGAGCCGGCTCCGTTATGCACGCCATGAATGACGGCGTCAATATGCGACGCTTCGGTGCGCTGTCGGGTGCTATGAAGATCACCTGGCTCACCTTTATGATGGGCTGGCTTGCCATTCTTGGGGTGCCGCCATTCTCCGGCTTCTGGTCGAAAGATCCCATTATTGAAACGGCGTTTACTGCCAACCACTTCGGTAACGTTGACGCCGAATGGGCCGGCTGGGTATTTGGCCTGGTGGCACTGGTAGGCGCCGGAATCACGGCATTTTACATGTCCCGCCTCTTCTTCATGACCTTCCACGGCAAAGCCCGCTGGGAAGTCGATGAAGCAGGTAAGCGACTTGAGCCGCATGAATCGCCATTGCTAATGACCATCCCCATGATTATTCTCGCCGTCGGCGCAGTATTTATCGGTGGTCTGCTGGCATTCAACGATACCTTCGTAACGTGGCTTGAACCAGTAACCGGACACGCTGAACACGCAAATCCCGTTATGCCGATCATCGCCATTCAGGTACTGACGCTGGCCGTCGTTATTGTGGGCGCAGTATGGGCCTGGATGAAGTACGGCCGCGACGACGTTCCGACCGCGGTGCCCGCCGCCAACGGATTCGTCCACGCCGCTCGCAATGACCTGTACCAAGATGCCCTCAACGAAAATCTGTTTATGGTGCCGGGTATCGCCCTCATGAAGGGTGTGACCGCCACCGACACCCACGTGGTGGACGGAACGGTACACGGCCTTGCGAGATTGTCTGGAGGACTCGGCAAATTGATTTCTCGCACGCAAACCGGGTACGTGCGCGGTTACGCCTCGTACATTCTTGGTGGAGTCGTGGTAGCCGTCATCGTCATACTCGTGACACGGTTCTAGGGCAGAGGAGAAAGTTTTCATGGAAATACTCACCATCACCCAAGGCGCAATGCCGTGGTTGACCATTCTCATCGCGCTGCCCGCCATTATCGGCGTACTTGTCGTTGTCGCGCCGCCCTTGCGCCTCATCGGACGTTGGGTCGCCCTCACGACTGCCCTTATTGAGCTTCTGCTTGGTATCACCGCCGCCACGACCATGGATTGGAGCGCGGCAAATACTTACCAGCTGGCTGAAACTCACGCGTGGATCCCACGTTTGGGCATCTCCTGGGCACTGGGAGCCAATCAGCTATCGATGGCTATGATTCTGCTGGCTCTGGCTCTTGTTCCGCTGGTACTCATCGCCGCCTGGAAGGAGGACGCGCACAGACGCGATTCCGGACATTCGGCCGGCATGTACGCTGGGCTCATCCTCATTCTGCAGGCATTTATGGTGCTGATATTCGCCGCCCGCGACGTGGCGCTGTTCTACTTCGCCTTTGAAGCTATGCTCATTCCGCTGTACTTCATGATTGGGCGATTCGGCTATGGCAAATCCCAAGCGGCAGCGATTAAGTTCCTGCTGTACTCGCTGGCCGGCGGTCTCATTATGCTCGGTGGACTCATCGCTCTGTACGTCGTGTCTGATCACAGTGCCGGGGCGTTCTTAATCGAAAATCTCAACGGTTACGCCATGAGCGCCACCGCCGAAATGGGAATCTTCATCACTTTCTTTATCGCTTTTGCGATTAAGGCCCCGATGGTCCCCGTCCACACGTGGCTTCCCGATACCGCGGCAGCCGCTCGACCGGGCACTTCCGTACTGCTTGTTGGAGTACTGGATAAGATCGGAACCTACGGCATGATTGCGCTGTGCCTACCGCTGTTCCCGAATGCCTCAAAGACTGCGGCCCCCGTCATTATCGTGTTGGCTGTCATTTCGATCCTCTACGGGGGGCTGGCCGCCATCGGTCAAAAAGATCTCATGCGACTGGTTTCATTCACCTCTGTGTCACACTTCGGCTTCATGGTTCTCGGGATTTACATTGGCAGCCAGATCGCTTTGGTGGGGGCCATGTTCTACATGGTTGCCCACGGTGTGTCGATCGCCGCAATGTTCCTCATCTCCGGATACCTGACAGATCGCGGTGGAAGCCGTGAAATCGCAGCGTACCGCGGTATGCAACGCGTGACCCCGTTGATTGCCGGGACTTGGCTGGTGGCGGGGCTCGCATCCGTTGCGCTTCCAGGTCTGTCCGGCTTTGTCCCCGAGTATCTGGTATTAGTTGGCACCTGGTCGATTAATCCGGCAGCTGCCCTGTTTGCAGTATTGGGAGTGGTACTTGCCGCCCTCTATCTCCTCATTCCCTATCAGCGGATGTTCACCGGTCCTATTCCGGCCGATGCCGACCGATTCCGCGATATGAATACACGTGAAAAGGGAGTAGTTGCACCGCTACTTATTGCCATGGTAGTGCTCGGTATTTGGTCGGCGCCTTTGGTGAATGCGCTCAATCCCATTGCGGATACTGCCTTCGCCAACTTTGACTCCGGAACTCAACTGACCGCGACTACTGGCGACGAACAGCCCGATGCAATCGATGCATTCGCCGCTACTGAAGGGAGTGCCAAGTGAATCTCATCGCGCCACTTGCCCAGACCTTGCAGGCCCCAGATGTTGAATGGATCGCACTGACACCGGTGCTCATCATTCTCGGAGCCGCGGTCATCGGAGTACTTGTCGAAGCCTTCGCGCCGCATAAGGTACGCCGACCGGTGCAGATCCTGCTATCGGTCGTGGCAGTTCTCACCGCGGTCGTCGCAATCGTGGGACGCTGGACTGTTATCGTTGAGACCCCGCTCGCACTCCCGGAATATACCGAGGACACACTGACCCTCGCCGCGCAATCCATCATTCTGATCGTGGCATTCCTGGCCTTACTCATCATTGCGGATCGCACAGAATTGGGTGACGGATCATTTGCCGCGCAACCCTCGGATCGCCCGGGCTCATCGGATGAAGACCTGTCCATTGAGAAGAATCACCAGCGTACAGAAATCTTCCCTCTCGTACTCTTCTCCGTTGGCGGAATGATGGTGTTTCCGGCGGCAAACTCACTGATCGCGCTTTTCATTGCGCTGGAAGTGATGTCTTTGCCCCTCTACATTCTGGTGGCAACAGCTCGGCATCGCCGGCAGCTGTCACAAGAATCCGCCATTAAATACTTCATCCTCGGCGCCTTCGCCTCGGCTTTCTTCCTCATGGGGGGCGCCCTACTTTACGGCATGACCGGTACCGTCCAACTCAATGAAATCTCACGCGCCATTCCAGTGGTCACCGGGATGGATTGGATGCTCATCCTCGCCGTATTTATGCTCATGGTTGGCCTCCTATTCAAAGTTGGTGCAGCCCCGTTCCACGCGTGGACACCCGACGTCTACCAGGGAGCCCCAACACCCATTACCGGTTTCATGGCGGCAGCCGTTAAGGTAGCGGCTTTCGCCACCATGGTTCGGGTGTACCTCACCATCGGCGTCCGCATGGAATGGGACCTGCTGTGGATATTCATTGCCGTTGCCGCCCTCACCATGCTGATCGGTACGTTTGTGGGTTTGGTCCAAAAAGACATTAAACGTCTGCTGGCTTACTCATCGATTGCGCATGCGGGCTTCGTGCTCATCGGAGTATTTGCAGCGCAGGCGACCTCCGCGGGATCAGTGATGTTCTACCTGCTGAGCTACGGGGTAGCAACAGTTGGAGCGTTCGGCGTCATCGGATTAGTGCGTCACGCGGATGCCAATGCCAATATCACCGGTGAAGCAACCGAAATCGCTCGTTGGGCAGGCGTTGGACGTAAGTCGCCCTTTGCCGCTGGTGCCATGCTTCTATTCCTTCTGTCATTCGCAGGCATTCCGCTAACTTCAGGGTTTATCGGAAAGTTCGTCGTCTTTGCAGACGGTATTGCAGGCGGACATGTGGGCTTAGTGGCGCTGGCTATCGTGTGCTCAGCTGTGACGGCTTTCTACTACTTCCGCATCGTGGTCCTCATGTTCTTCACGGAACCTGATGAAAACACCGTGGTGGTGAAATCGGAAGGCTACTCCTTCATCGCCGTAGTGATAGCGGCGATTGTCACCGTTGCACTCGGTGTTTTCCCGCAACCGATTCTCGAAGCCTTGACGAATGTGGTTGTATTGCTACCGTGACATATATGAAAAATGATGCGCTGGGCGAACTCGAAGAACGCATAGCTGCGGATTTGGAGCGCGTCGAGGAACGCCTCGACGCCTCCGTCCACGGCTCCCGTGATCTCATCGACGAACTCACCTCGCACCTGTCTACTGCCGGTGGCAAGCGAATGCGTCCGGTACTGACACTGCTGTGCGCTGAACTGGGACAGCCCGGTGAACCGGCCTCCGACCCCGTCATTAATGCGGCGACTGCCGTAGAACTGACCCATTTGGCAACGCTCTATCACGACGATGTCATGGACTCGGCACCACAGCGGCGCGGAGTGGCGGCAGCCCACCTTCAATGGGGGAATAACCGCGCCATTTTGGCTGGCGACCTGCTATTTGCGCGGGCTTCCAAACTCGTCGCCGATCTGGGGGATGACACCATCCGCTATCACGCCACGACTTTTGAACGCCTATGTCGCGGACAACTCAATGAAACCTTTGGTCCAGCAGAAAACGATGATCCCATCGAGTTCTATATTCGCGTTCTCGCCGATAAAACCGGCTCTCTCATCAATACCGCCGCTATTTTCGGAGCCTGGCACTCAGGAGCACCATCTGAGCAGGCGAAGGCGGTGGCCCAATACGGTGAGCGCGTGGGGGTAGCTTTCCAGTTGGCCGATGATGTTATCGACTTGACTTCCGGTGGGGATGTGTCGGGCAAAACGCCCGGAACCGACCTGCTTGAAGGCGTGGCCACCCTGCCCGTACTCCTCTTGCGACAGCGCGAGAAGGCCGGAACTCTCGACGAGGAGGGCGCTGCCATACTGGCAGACCTGGAACTGGACTTATCCGAACCATCCACCCTGGCGACAGTAGTCAAACGCATCGGCGCTCACGACGTTGTGGAGGAGACTCGTACCTATGCTCGCCGCTGGGTGGATCGCGCTATCGAAGCTCTTGATCCACTGCCCGAATCGGTGGCTAAAGAAGCGCTTGTGGAATTTGCGCGATTCGCGATTGAACGCATGCACTGATAGTGCCATGGGCCACAAAACTGCGGTCCGATAAGATTGCTGACGACATGTACGTAATCTCATATAGCAAATGAGCGCGTAGCTCCCTAGAATGGGTGGTGCATTTTTACTTTAAGTCCACAAGGGAGAGTCAGTGAGCTCTGTACGCCCGTTGAATGTAGCCGTTATCGGAGCCGGCCCTGCCGGTATTTACGCATCCGATATTTTAGCGAAGTCCGGTTTAGACGTCGCTATCGACCTCTTCGAACAGTTGCCCGCACCGTACGGATTAGTGCGTTACGGGGTTGCCCCAGACCACCCTCGGATCAAACAAATCATTGTTGCGCTCTACAAGATTTTGCAGCGCGGCGATATTCGACTCCTCGGCAATGTGCAGGTTGGCAAAGATATCAGCGTGGAGGACCTGCAAGAACACTATGATGCAGTCATTTTTGCCACCGGATCCGACCGCGACGCCCCCCTTGACATCCCGGGTGTTGAGCTTCCCCAATGCTACGGGGCCGCTGATTTTGTGTACTGGTACGACGGGCACCCCGACGTCCCCCGTGAATGGCCGCTGGAGGCCAAAGAAGTAGCCGTCATCGGAGTCGGCAACGTCGCACTCGATATTGCCAGAGTGCTGGCTAAACATCACGAAGATATGCTGGTCACTGAAATTCCAGAAAACGTGGCGAGAGGACTTGCCCAAAATCCGATTACAGACGTCCATATTTTCGGTCGTCGCGGCCCGGCGCAAGTGAAATTTACGCCACTGGAACTGCGTGAACTGGGTAAACAACCCGATGTTGATGTCATCGTCTACGAAGAAGACTTCGACTTTGATGAAGGCTCGGAAGAAGCGATTCGCTCATCAAATCAGACCAAGCAGGTAGTTAAGGCATTGACGAACTATGCGATGGAGGATGAGCACACCGCCTCGCGTCGCATCCATATCCACATGTTTCACTCACCGGACTCGATTCTCGCCGACGAGGAAGGGAACGTACGGGCGATCCGTACCGAACGCACGCGTTTAACGGGTGACGGTAGTGTAACCGGGACGGGAGAGTTTATTGAAACTCCTGTCCAAGCCGTCTATCGAGCCGTGGGCTATTTCTCCAGCCCCATCGAGGGAATTCCATTCGACAACGTCAAAGGTATTATCCCCAATGAATCGGGCAGAGTATTAGGCGAGGACGGTGAGCCCCTCACCGGTGTATATGCAACCGGCTGGGTCAAACGCGGCCCGGTCGGCCTGATTGGATCAACAAAATCCGACGCGCAAGAAACCATCGCAAACCTCGTGGAAGATGCGGAAGCAGGTCTACTCCATGCCACCACCGAGGCGGTGGGGCATGAAGCCATGGTCGCCCTCCTGGAGGAACGGGGTATCCCCTACACCACCTGGCAAGGTTGGGAGCTTCTGAACGCCTATGAAGAACAGCTGGGGGCTGACTACGGTGAGGTTGAAGGCGGCCGCGGGCCGCGCGAACGTATCAAAGTCGTATGTCGTCACGCTATGACAGCGATTTCACGCGATGAAGTCGACGGCGAAATCGACTTGATTGGCGAACCTGACGCCTAGCGAGGATAGGAACACAGCCCGCCCGGTAACGTGTGCAGGAGGAACCAGCGGGTGCGACTGAGAGTCTTTTGACAGATTTGAGCCTGTTTTCGGGATTCTCCCAGGGATGACCCCTAGGCTACATCGTGGTACCTCAACGCAAGCAATGTACATGTGGTTGTAAAGGGTTTCTATGCACGCGAATGCTTTTAAAACAGCATTGCTCTTCGGAGCGATGTGGGGCTTGGTTGTCGTCATCGGCGCCACCGTAGCCTATGGCACAGGTAACTCCACGTGGCTTATCATTGCCGTATTTTTCGGTTTGGCCATGAACCTGTACACCTACTGGAACTCCGATAAGCTCGCATTGCGTTCTATGCGGGCAGTTCCCGTTGATTCCCGCCAGGCACCACAGTTGTACGCCATGGTATCTGAACTTGCCCAACGCGCGGGACAACCCATGCCGGCGCTCTATATCGCGCCCACCATGACTCCCAACGCGTTTGCTACCGGCCGTAATCCTGAGCATGCCGCCGTGTGCTGCACCGAGGGAATTATGCGTATTCTTGACCAGCGCGAGTTGCGCGCCGTGCTGGGACATGAATTAATGCACGTTTACAACCGCGATATTCTCACCTCTACGATGGCAGCCGGTATGGCGAGCATGATTACTTCTGTCGCCCAGATCATGATGTTTACGGGGTCACGAAACCGAGACTCGAACCCCATTGCGATGCTCCTGATGGTTTTCCTCGCCCCGATCGCCGCCAGCATGATTCAACTGGGGATTTCTCGTACCCGCGAATATGAAGCCGACCATGACGGGGCATTACTGTCGGGTGATCCGCTGGCACTGGCCTCTGCGCTACGTAAACTTGAGCGCGGTAATAGTGCAGCACCTCTCCAACCAACGCCAGCGCGCCAAAATGTGGCCGCTATGATGATTGCCAACCCTTTCCGAGGTGCGTCATTTGCCGGTCTTTTTTCCACCCACCCGCCCATGCGTGAGCGCATTGAACGTCTCGAACGTTTAGCCGGCTACTAAACCCATGAGCTGGCCGCCTCTGTTTAACCGCTCCAGCGTCGACCCCTTTCGTTAGGGGAGAGCCTACGCCCCGCGATAACGGGGCGTAGACGGAGGCTAGATAGATCGCCGATAGTATGCGCTAGCGATAGTTTGTGAACTGTAGGGCGGCGTCGATATCGGCTTTCTTCAACATCGCGATGACGGCTTGGAGGTCGTCTCGTGACTTCGAGGACACGCGTACGGTGTCACCCTGGATCTGGGCCTTCACACCTTTGGGGCCCTCATCTCGAATCAGCTTCGAGATTTTCTTCGCATTGTCTTGGCTCAACCCCTCACGTAAGACACCGACCAGTCGATAGATCTTCCCGGACTGCACCGGCTTCTTTTCTCCGAGATCCAAAGCTTTTAAAGAAACGCCGCGCCGCACCAGTTTGGACTGAACAACGTCGAGTACAGCAAGTGTGCGCTCTTCAGTGTTGGCCTCCATGGTGATGGAGTTTCCTGAAAACTCTACGCGCGCGTCCACCCCGCGGAAATCGTAACGCTGGTTAACTTCTTTGGCTGCTTGGTTCACAGCATTATCGACTTCTTGGTGGTCAACTTCCGACACGACGTCAAATGATGAATTAGCCACAGGAGCTCCTTCGCTGGGGTTTTGTTTGCATACGCTGATAGCGTCCAGCCTAACGAAAAGTGGCCGGAAGTGGGAGCTTCGTCACGGAACGCGATAAAGACTCATTTCGAATTGGCTACCCGCGATCAAAGTTTGATATTCTTTCACGGCGCCACCAAGTTGATCGGCGATCAACAAAGTGGGTAAGGCGGAGTGCCCGAGCGGCCAAAGGGAGCTGACTGTAAATCAGCCGCAGTATGCTTCGGGGGTTCAAATCCCTCCTCCGCCACTGACCAAATGGTCCGTGTGATAACGACCTCAGACGTAACGTTTGCCCCCGCGGTAATGCGTCGAGTAAAGTAGCACGCGTTGCCCCGATAGCTCAGTCGGCAGAGCGTCTCCATGGTAAGGAGAAGGTCAAGGGTTCGATTCCCTTTCGGGGCTCTGTTTGATGATCCGGCCTCCCGGATGGTCAAACCCCCATGCGGCGGGGTAGCTCAGCTGGTGAGAGCGCACGACTCATAATCGTGAGGTCGCGGGTTCGAGCCCCGCCCCCGCTACCGGCTCACTCCCTCCCTGGGGTACGCCGAGCAGAATCGTTTTGAATGTAAGGAAAAATCGTGGCTAGCAAAGGATCTGACGTTCGCCCTAAGATCACTCTCGCCTGCTCGGAGTGCAAAGAGCGCAACTACATTACAAAAAAGAACCGACGTAACACGCCGGATCGTCTCGAGCTGAAGAAGTATTGCCGACGTTGCCGTAAGTCAACGTCGCATCGCGAGACGCGCTAACAGCTTCATCGGATAGAGGCCCTCACATGAGTGAGGGCCTCTACCATTTACCGCGGACGGTAGCCGGATGAGCCAGCAGTAAACGCCGGTGAGCTAGCGAGGCCCGATCCACGCGACGACCGCGACACGTTTAAGCTCACTCGTTCTCGGGCTTGCCCTGCTACTACACGCTTCCGTCCCATCACGGATACCAACCAAACCATCGATATCTTGGAGAGCACTGTGGACCTGCAACTGCCTTCTTCGCGTTCGCGGACAGTGTCGTATGCAACGGTCGCTACTTTAATCACTTTCTTTGTAGAAGGCGCCATGTTGGCGTCTTTCCTTTCTCGTATTCCTACGCTCCGGGACGTGCTAGAGCTATCTCCCAGCCAAATGGGAACACTGTTACTGATTGGCGCATGCGGCGCGGTGGTATCACTTCCCGCCTCGGGTCCCATCGTCGGACGCTTTGGACCGCGCAACACAGTATGGGCGTCATTTGCTATATGGACACTCGGCATGATCGGTCTGATCACTGCTTTCGAGTTGGGCAGCGTATTCTTATTCGCGGTTTTTCTATTCGTCATGCAGTCGGGTACATCGCTTGGCAACTCCACGATGAATGTGGAAAGCGGATACGTGGAACTCCTGGCCAAACGTCCCATAATCCCGTGGTTTCACGCCGCCTTTTCCATTGGCACCGTGATTGGAGCTGCTACCGGCGCCCTCGTCCTTTACTGTGATATCGACTTTGCCGTTCATCTTGCCGTCGTCATCGTCATTGCTAATGCACTGATGGTGTGGGCCGGACGCAACTATATTCCCCAACCCATTATCGACGCTATGACGGTCGACGACGCCAATAACGCGGCCCGTAGCAAACGCGCCTGGCGCGAGAGACGCACCGTGCTGGCCGGCGTCATTGTCTTCGGTACCGGGCTGATGGAAGGCGGCGCCAATGATTGGCTTGCGCTATCCATGGTCGATGGCTTTCATATGACTTCGGCGCGGGGAACCGCGGTGCTGGCCATGTTCCTCTTTGTCCTCACGTTGACGCGTATATTATCGCCTAAGCTCCTCCTGCGCTGGCCCGCCGACCGTGTCCTGCGAGTACTGCTTTCGGGCTCGATTATCGGATTGGTGATGGTATCGGTTTCGCCGTGGATCGCGCCGGCCATACTCGCAGTGGCACTTTGGGCAATGGGAGCCGCCCTCGGTTTTCCTATTGCGGCATCCGTACTGTCAAAAGAACCGGCTATGGCGGCGGCGCGGATGGCTGTGATGTCGACACTCGGTTACGGAGCATTCCTGGCGGGCCCACCCATTATTGGCTACATTGCCGAATATGTCGGCTACCGGCACGCCCTCATTATCATCACTATTCCGGTGATGATATCGGCGCTCCTCACTCCCATCTTACGCACCCCGCACAACAGCGGAGCGCGCAGGAGATGATCCACCGGCGTCGCCGTAACTCACGACGATGAACGCGCCACGTGAGCGGAGTAAGATCGGGAATATAGGCAGTGCCATACGTATATGTCCATCGAAAGGGGCGTAGACATCGTGGATATTGACTCGTGTACATATTTTCCCCCGCCGACAGATACGAGTCCCGTTGCGGCAGTGAGCTCGAACCGTCAACGAAACCCGCAGTCTCATGAACTGAAAGATTGGACAACCCTCGGTATCGGAGGCCGCGCCCGCGAAGTCGTGCTGGCACGCACCGAGGACGAAATCGTCGATGCGGTGCGACAGGCCGATGAAGAGGGCACCGAGGTTCTTGTGCTCGGAGGCGGATCGAATCTCGTGGTTTCGAGCGCACCATTTGACGGAATCGTTATCCATGACACCCGCGCAACCGAAAAGGTCACCCATGACACTGGTTGCGGGGGAGTGGTCGTCACCGTGACGGGTGGATTCGAGTGGGATGAATTTGTCGCCCTCGCCGTGCAAAACGGATGGATGGGGGTCGAAGCATTGTCGGGTATTCCCGGGACTGTCGGCGCTGCTCCGGTGCAAAATATCGGCGCCTACGGGCACGAAGTCTCCTCCATCCTCGCATCGATTCGCGTATGGGATCGGTTGGAAAAACGCAGACGCACCCTGTTCCTTGCCGATCTTGAACTCGGATACCGCACCTCCGTTCTTAAGCGTTCGAGGCAGGACCCTTCGCTATCTGAAGGGCGCGTATGGGGGCCAACCGGACGGTGGGTTATCCTCGAGGTCGAATTTCAGATGCATCACGCATCCCTATCCGCACCGATTCAATATGCTGAACTAGCCCGCCATTTGGGAACGGAAGTGGGACAGCGGCTCGATGCCCGTACGGTGCGTGAAGCGGTACTCGAACTGCGGCGCTCGAAGTCAATGGTCCTCGATGACTCCAATCGAAATACCTACTCCGCGGGATCATTTTTTACCAACCCGATTATTACGCAAGCTGAAGCGCAATCTCTTCCCGATGAGGCTCCGCGCTATCCGGTGCGGGCCGTCACCCCAGTAGGTTCTGCTCCGGATCCGAATCGCATTGAGGCCGGCGTGGTAAAAACATCGGCTGCGTGGCTTATTAATCAAGCGGGTTTTGAACGCGGTTACCGGGTAAATCCAGGCGCTGCTGCCGCATTATCAACCGATCACGTTCTCGCATTGACTAATCGCGGTGGGGCAACTTCACAAGACATTGCGGAGCTGGCCAGGAGTGTGCGCGATGGCGTACGCGATAGGTGGGGTATTGAGCTCACCCCCGAACCCGTGTGTGTCGGCTGGAGTCTATAAAACCACCTGCGGTCGTGCCCGACGACTACATGATGGCCCTAATCCATCTGGCTACGGAGATCTTCGCGTAGCTGGCGCATCCAATGAACGAGGGCGCGAGTTGCTGACGGGGACTCCAACAACCAGTTGTGACCCCAGGTATCAATCGTCTCGACATGCGCGCCTGGTAGCCACGAGCCGCTAGGAACATGCTGATCCCACTGTGCCTGCAGCGTGACGATTCGATTATTGGCTCGCTGATCCACAAACTGCTGTCGAATCGTGGGATCGGAGGGCCGCAAGTTATCCACTCCCAAAATTGTTGGCGCTATCGTCGCCACCTGAGATCCTGACCACGGTGCGCCGAGGGCGACAAGCCCGCCGATACGCTCAGCTTGCGGTCCAACCATAGTCATCTTGCCAACCAGTCCCCCCTTGGAGTGACTGAAAAGATAAACATCGTGCAGATCGTGTTGGGTGAGATAATCGTCGAGGCGTCGAGACAACATATGAAGCGGGCCATTCATACCGCGCAGTTGCGGCAACAGGTGCACATCCCACCCATCCTGGTACAGTGCCTGCGCCCAGGTGCTGAGAAATCGCCATGATTCAAGCACCCCTGGGATGCCGACTGCAACCGGAGCGCCGGGGCGGCGAAAATCATCGGGAGATGGCGCCGGCACCACACCGACGCCTTCAAGAGTGTGAAGTGCCTTCATCGACGCTGAGCGCAAGTAGTCGAGCCCAGCTACTGCTACCCGACGCAGGAGCGATGGGCCGTGGACTGTATGTTCGGCAAGCGCTTCAAAAGCTGACTCCTCAGCGGCCGCCACACCGGTTGTTTCCGTGAGTAACGCGGCGGAGCCGTCCGTATCTAAGCTAGGCCCCGCCTCACGGGCAAGGTCGAGCAGAGCTTGCGCTACTTGTTCACTGTGTTCAACGATAACCGAATGCGCGCCGCCCTCCACTTCGATGATGCGCGCGGTGATGCCAGTGCGCTCGCGGGCGGAAAGGGCCAGGTCCTGCAACCAGTATCGCGGTGCCACATGGTCGTGCTGCCCGCTCATGAGGACGGTGCGGGCCCCCGCGTCGGCTAAACGTCGACCGATCGGGTAGGAGATCATGGCCGGTAGTGTTTCCATGAACCACACGAGACCAGATTTGAGATAGGCGGTGATAGCAAAGCCGGTGACACTTAGGGGCTCATAGACGGAAGACTGGAGGAACCGAAAACCCACTTGTAAGGCGGTGCGTTCGGCGGCATTGACGGGAGGGCCAATCAACATGATGCGGTTCACCCAGCGTGGATCGCGGGCAGCGAGTTCGGTGACCACTTGAGCCCCCATCGAATGACCGAGAACCACCGGATTTTTTACTTGTTCATAGCGCATAACCCAGTGCACGACGGCTGCGAAACCAGCAATCGATAGTGGGTGGTCGGGGCGGCCAGTATCCCCAAAACCCGGTAAATCCATGGAAACAACGTCTCCGTATGGAACCAGATCATGAGCTAAATCGAGGAAGTAGCGGGAGTTGACGCCGATGCCGTGAACGAGGACGAAAGTAGGATCGCCCTCGTCGACAAAGTTGCGGCGAAAGCGATGCACCCGCACGCGCACATCATCAAATGCGAGTACCGAGTTCGTTACGGTGTAGTCAACCACGTATCTATCTCCTTGTACCAGCGGTTTTTTGAGGCATCCGAGGCAAATGATGCTTCAATTGATGAGCGGGCTAGAGCCGCTAGTTCGACATCATCGAATCCCATTGCGCGTGCGAATTCGTACTGATCGAGCAACCGTGACCGAAATAAGAGGGGATCATCCGCCCCCAGTGCAATCGTAGCTCCCGCATTGGTGAGAGTGCGCAATGGTACCTCCTCCAGACGTGAATATACGCCGAGTGACACATTTGATGTGGGGCACACTTCTAAAGCAATGCCCGCCTCCACTAGTCGCCCCATCAGTTCGGGATCTTCCGCCACGCGAACACCATGTCCAAGACGAACGGGTTTAAGATGAGTTACTACTTCACGAATGTGTTCAGGTCCAAGTAACTCACCACCGTGGGGAACTGCGAGTAAACCGGCTCGACGAGCGATACGAAAAGCCGCAGAAAACTCGGCGGTCATTCCTGCCGTTTCATCATTGGACAGTCCGAAGCCGACAACATCACCGGGCTGATCGCCGGCGTATTGTCCGGCCAAACGTGCCAGTGTGCGCGCGTCCAGCGGATGTTTAATCCGTGATGCCGCCACAATGACAGCAACTTCAACACCGGTAGCGACAGAGGCGTTTCGTGCCTCGTCGATAATAATCTCCAAAGCTGGGGTGAGTCCGCCCACCCACGGTGCGTAGGAGGTGGGATCGACCTGAATTTCGAGGCGAACCGAGCCTTCGCGGGCGTCATCTTCAGCCGCTTCACGAATGATGCGCCGCATAACGGCCTCTGACCGAACCAAAGCACGCGCGGCATCATAGGAGCGTTGGAACCGAAACCAGCCGCGCGCATCGGCCGGTACAGTTAACGGATCTTTTTCCAGCAGGTGCGCGGGAAGGCGAACCTGCTGGGAGCGAGCAAGTTCCACCATCGTCGTTGGCCGCATAGCTCCCGTGAAGTGCAAATGCACGTGGGCTTTAGGCAACCGCGCAAGATCTCTCATACCAGGAGTGTCCCACGAATATCGATGAAACCGTCAACTCCCTCGCCACCGGGCTCCGCATGCAACGCGTATGGAGCCTTTACCCGGTGAAAGCACATAGGATGGCACTGATGACGACAGTACCGGAAATTCCGCATCGCACGGTGATTGAGTATATGGCTGGGCCGGGGGCGTCAGCTCTCGTTCATGCAGCCTGCCACACGAGTGCTCCGGCACCGTTACTGTCACGCCAGGGATATCAATACCGGCTGGCAGATCTGGCTGTCGCATCGTGGACGGTAGGAGCTACCCATGCGCGCCCCGGTGCTGGAGTGTCGGTCACCTATCGGGTGCGTCTGATGCGAGGGCACGACACCGTTTCCGTCCAAGCCGTTGCATCGACCGAGCGGTTACCTCGCGGTGCTGCAACCGCTCTTCGACTTGACCCCGGAACCATAGACAACCGTTTTCAGGGCCTGCCGCCGATACCGGTATACGTATGGGTTTTCCCCGCGGATCCACTGCTTCCGCAACTGTCGTGGGCCTACAGTACCGAGACCATCAGCAATTATTTCGGGATCGCTTCTCCCACCCTGACCCCGGTGGTGTATCGGCCAACGCGGCGCGCCATGATTCGCGTAAAAGAAGGGAGCACCATCTACGCCTGGATTAAGGTACTCCCGGCTGATAAGGCGGCTGAACTTCAACGTATTCTCGCCACCCTCGAGGGCTCCAACTTTCCCATTGCGCCGCCGGTTCCCGTCGTATTACCCGGTCTGGTTATCCAACGCCATGGCAAAGGGCGCCCTCTGTCCAATGTCATATCGAAGGAACCGCATCATGCGGCGCGTATGTTCGGGCAAATCTCTCAGATTCTTGACGCCCTGCCCGACAGCGTATTGGCGTTGCCGCGGCAACGGTCATGGACCGATCGTCGCGTACACTATGCCGAATCCATCGCATCGACATTACCGGATCTTCAACCGGCAACCATCCGGCTGCTGCGTATCATCGATACTTATCTCGATGAGTCCTTGCCGCTGGTACCCACGCACGGAGATCTATTTGAGGCAAATCTCCTCACCGATGCCAGGAATATAACCACCGTGCTAGATCTCGATTCGATAGGACCCGGCAGGCGTGCCGATGACTACGCATGTCTTCTCGCGCATATCTCGGTGTTGCCTTTCTTGGCGCCACGACGGTGGATCACCGCCGAGCCAACCGAGCCGTGGAGGCATCGTCTCAACCAATTTTTAGCGGGTAAACGGTGTCCTTCGTATCCCGAATCGGAAACCGTGCTCGAAGCGTGGCGTATTCAGGCCGAACGCGAAGTCAACCCCGCGGATCTCTATGCGCGTACTGCCGCCGTCACACTGTCGCTGGCGGCCTCCGCTTCACTGATGTGGGGTGAAAGCGAGATGCGCGCCCGATTTGCCAGGGCGATGTGGTGGGCTGACCTGGCAGATGAAATTGGTTAGTAGAAGCTCCAACCGCGTAGCTGCTGATCCATCCACGCAATCATGGTTTCGGTGAGCATACCGGCCTCCGGCTCATTGAATACCTCGTGGTAGGCGCCGGGAACTTCAACCATTTCCGCGCGCGCCCCCGCTGCCGTAGCCATAGCGACAAACTGCCAGGAAGCATCGACGTTTGCCAACATGTCTTCGGAGCCGTGGAATATCAGCAGCGGTAATGTCCACTGACCAGCCCGTTTGAGAGTCTCAGCCCCCTGCACCATCATGGTCATCCCGGTTAAGGCGGGAACCGGACCGTGATAATTCAACGGGTCATTTTCGTAGTCTGCGACCACTTCGGGTACGCGTGACACGTGTGATGCGTCGAGGAGGCCCACGGGAGCGCCGGGAAATACGGTGGCAAGTTTTTGTAGTTTCTCAATAGTTTCCACATCAATGTGGGAATAGGGGGCGAAAGCAGGGCCAGACAGAACAACCCCGGTCACATTTTTCGGATTAATCAGCGCCGATGCAGCCGTGGCTAAACCGCCCATCGAGTGACCGAAGAGGAAAAGATCGTCTGTTCGGGATTGCCCGCGGACGAGTTCGCGCGCATGCAAATGATCCTTGATGAGACCGCCGACGTCCGCCACTGCTCGTTTTCCGGGGGCTCGCCCATGTCCTCGTTGATCGTAGGCGTAAACATCGTAGCCATCAGCATTGAGGGCGTCGATGAGCTCGCTATAACGGCCATGATGTTCCGCAAGACCATGAAGTAGCAGTACGGAGGCTCGCGGATCGTCAGCTAAATAAGATTTAATGTCGATATTCATAGTCAAAGTGTGTCAGACCAACTCAACAAATGCGTGGTGAATAACCGGTATTGATACGCGGATGGCGCGAAGCCGGCGGTAAAAACGCGAAGTCGGCATATGAAAACGTCGTAGACCCCTCAGCGCGGCGGCTCACGGGTCTACGACGTAGCTAGATGGAGTTATCCGTTGATGAGTTTTTGGATTCGTTCGACACCTTCCACCAGGTCATCATCGCCGAGGGCGTAAGACAGGCGAATGAATCCCGACGGCCCGAATGCCTCACCGGGAACGACGGCGACCTCCGCTTCGTCGAGAATCAGGGTGGCAAGATCCGCCGAAGAAGAAATCGTACGGCCCGCAATCTCCTCGCCGATGAGTTCTTCAACACTGGGGTAAGCATAGAAAGCACCGGTCGGTGTAGGAACGTTGAAACCATTGACTTCTTTTAGCATTGACACCATGAGTTTGCGTCTGCGGTCGAAGGCTTCACGCATTGCGTCGACGGCAGTGAGGTCGCCCGAAACGGCCGCCAGGGCGCCGGCTTGCGCGATATTACACACGTTTGAGGTGAGGTGAGACTGGAAGTTGGCAGCGGCTTTGATGGCATCGGCAGGGCCGATCATCCAGCCGACTCTCCATCCGGTCATGGCGTAGGTTTTTGCCACTCCATTCATGACGATGCAGGTATCGGCAAGTTCCGGGACAAGCTTGACCATATGGGCCGGCTGCGCATCATCGTAAAGCAGATGCTCGTAGATCTCGTCGGTGAGAACCCAGATACCGTGCTCAAGAGCCCATTCGCCGATCGCTTTTGCCTCTTCGGGCGTGTAGACCGAGCCGGTTGGATTGGAAGGCGAACAGAACAGCATCGCCTTGGTTTTGTCGGTACGGGCTTCTTCGAGTTGCTCAACAGTGACTTTGTAGTTTTGGTCAGCGCCGGCAAAGACTTCCACGGTGGTGCCACCGGCGAGGGCGATGACCTCGGGGTAGGTTGTCCAATACGGGGTGGGAAGAAGTACCTCATCACCGGGGTCTACCACGGACGCAAAGGCTTGGAAAACGGCTTGCTTGCCGCCGTTGGTGACCAGGATATTGTCGGGGTTCACCTCGTATCCGGAATCGCGCAGAGTCTTTTTCGCGATGGCCTCACGTAAAACAGGCAGTCCCTTATTAGCCGAGTACTTGTGCATGGCGGGGTCGCGCACAGCCTTGACAGCCGCTTCCACAATGTAATCGGGGGTGGGGAAGTCGGGCTCTCCGGCACCGAATCCGATAACGGGACGGCCCTGGGCCTTCAGTTCTTTCGCGCGATTCGACACCGCGAGGGTAGCAGATGGCGCGATGGCGCCAAGACGGGCAGAAACACGGGGGCGTTGTTGAGTATTCACGTTCTTAGTTTCCCACCTTTGGGGCTGACGTGTAAGCAAAACCTCAGATCGTGGACGGATGTGTCAGGGACGCCCGATTACAGAACTGCGGTGAGGTACAGATGTGAAAGTGGGTTTGGTTTGAAGCCTGGAACCATCTCTGCGCGCCTGTGGTTGCGGGGACCTGGGGAGACGCTTAGGTGGAAGTCGGTAGTGATAGCCGATGGTGGAGGCCGGTAGCAGCTCGCTCTGGGGGCGGATCGGTCAGAGCGAAAGCGACCACATCCTCGCCATCCGGTTGGACTTGACCAACCTCTTCCGACTAAACTCAATCACGCACCTAGTGCGGCAACGATAGTTGCACAGGGCAGTGGCGCAATTGGTAGCGCACCGGTCTCCAAAACCGGCGGTT
>JAUNVE010000030.1 GCA_030537795.1 Actinomycetaceae bacterium | reverse complement strand
ACTGACAACTCAAACAGACGACGGTTAGAGATTAGGTGTTTCCCTTGATATTACGCGGAAAACTACGGGTCGCATCATTGCGGTAAGAGTGGAGCTAGGGGGATTCGAACCCCCGACCTTCTCATTGCGAACGAGACGCGCTACCAACTGCGCCATAGCCCCTTACGCGCACATCAGTTTAGCATTCACCCCTGGTCTGGCGCACATTTCGCCCTCCAAAAATAGGGATGTTTTCGTGTCTAGTCGCTCACGTGTAGTGACACAAACTACTGGGCGCGCCGATGTTCAAGAATTTCATCGAGGTTGAATGCAACCGGCGCCTGCGCGGCGGCTTCTTCTGAAGTCAGGGCATCTGCTGGAGCGGGGCTCGCGGCAACCGGGCGCACCGGAGTAGAGACCTCCACTTCGATCTGCTCAGCATCAGAGCTTTCGTCATCGAATGTGTCAGCAAAGACTCGACGTTCCGATTCCACCCGCGTATAGAGAGGCTCAGGAAGCTCACGCGGAATCCACGCATCAGCCTCATCACTCTCTTCGAGTACCCCATCGAGACTCGGACGTTGAATATCCAGCATCGCCCTCACGGCCTCTTGATCAGAAATACCGACCTCAGTAGGGATCCCAACTTCTTCGGAAATCTCGGTGGCCATTTCCTCACATTCAACTTGCTCGTCGGGGAGGTCCGTAAGTTGCGCAATGTCGCTCTCAGAGGGCGCCCGCGTAGCGACCTCAGTGGATAGTGCGGCGGGCCGCTCCGACCGATAGGCCGGAATATCACGCCGACGCTTTTCGCGTAGTTCGCGCAACATGAGGTTTTCGTGCTCACTAGCCGCAACAGATTTCTGATAGGCCACCCGCCCAGAGGCTATAACCGCCACCAGACCAACTGCCGGGAGAATCATCCACCAGGGGCTGAAGGTGGAAAACCAGGCAGCCACCCCGAAGGCAACAAAAAGAGTAAGAGCCAGGCCAGCCAGCACAAAACGACGCTGTCCAGCGGCATTTTCACGAGCAATACGTGCCGCACGCGCAGCACGAAGTTTCGCTAACTGTCGCGACGTAGACGGCACGCCGCGTCGTGCTATATTCGTGGTGTTTTCCCTAGATTCGCGCATCTTGCGTCCCCCTTGCGCCACGGCCGGCATGTCTATAACCCGCGCGTGCGCGGATAAGTCCGGTTGCGGCTCACTCGCCTGTGCCTGTGATTGTCTCAGAATCGGTGGCTGTTGCCGAGTTGGCTCGCCGCGTACCGCGAAACAACCATTCGATTCGCCAATTAGCGTCAGATCCGTAGAAAACCGATCTTCAATCGGTGTTTCCACAATGTGTTGCCGTTTTTTAATGAGAGCAGGTGTGAGGTAGACGGCTATCAATACCGCCAACGCAACGATTATCCACCCAGCAAAGCTCACATCCCCATAATTACATCATTGTAATTCGATTACGATCAGGTCACGGGCGTGTCACGATAGTGCGAGATTCACGCGCCTTCCGACGATCGTCCACCCCACAAGTGGTGTACCAGACCACCTTGCGGATAGGAATCTCGGTCTATGGCAAAAGCAATATGATCGGCCCACTGCCCTGCGATACACATGTACTTTGGCTTATATCCCTCGCGTCGCAGTTGGAGTTTGTGTGCAAGAGCGAGTGACGCTTCGTTCTCAGGACGAATATTAATTTCCACTCGATTGAGCCCTCGATGTGCAATGAGGAGGTCGATCACGGCGGCAACCGCAAAACTAGTTATGCCTCGAGCAGCATATGTCGAGGTAATCCAATATCCCAGCGTTGTCATACGCAACGCGCCCCACACCGTATTCGACGCTGTGACAAGCCCAATGGTTTGGCCGTCCGCTTCAATCATCATCGGTAATGTCACGCCCTCAACCGCCTCTTTGGCGATTCGTATGCGATAGTGACGCAAAGTTGGCAACTCTTCTTGCACACCGGGCGGAAGGGTGGCTTCCCACTGTTCTAGCCAATCGCGATCTGCCAAGCGCACGCGTTCAACGCGGTCGATATCTGCTCCGAGAGCTGGCCGCACCGACAATTCATCAATGGGAATTGGGCCGGGCTTAATGAGACCGCGCGCAACGGGATCTGGCCACGTCAAGACGAATTCACCGATTGGCGCTCCCCAAATACGGCGAGGGCGCAGGTCGAATACGTCGCTTAGCCAGCGCATAAGGAGCCTAGTCGAGCACCATGCATCGCAATGAATCTCCCTCGCGCACATCCGTAGTATCTTCAGGAACGACCGCAAACGCATTTGATTCAGCCAGCGCCGACAGAAGGAGGGCACCGGGAGGCCCCATCACGGTAGCTTCATAGCCATGGCGTGGGTCACCGCTGAGTTTGACCCGCACAAACTCACGTCTGCCCCGCGGGGAATACCAACCGCGATTAACGCGCGCCAGAACAGTTGGGCGGTTGAGTTTGCTCCAGCCTTGCATCGCGCGCACAGCGGGACGCACATATACCTCAAAACATACCTGAGCAGATACTGGATCTCCTGGCAGACAGAAAATGGGGGTTCCCTCCCCGACGTGGCCGACCCCGAGGATATGCCCCGGCCAGGCAGCTACTGAATCAAACCTGACAGTTCCGAGGGCGCCTAACACTTCGCGCACCGTGTCACCGGACCCGTATGAGATTCCGCCGGTGGTCACCACCAGGTCCGCGCGGACGAGCTGATCCTCAATGGTTTGCCTCAAAGTAGCGCGTTCATCGGGCACTGCGGCAACACGAAAAGTCTGCGCACCAGCATCGGCCACCGCGGTAGACAGTGCGTGACCGTTGGCATCAAAGACAGATCCGGGGCGTGCCTCTTGTCCCGGCTCCACAATTTCGTCGCCAATCGAAATGATGACAACACGCGGGCGCGGATGAACATTAATACGGTTGCGGCCAACTCCTGCGATGAGCGCAATTTGACGAGCCCCGAGCCGAGCACCGCGCTCGAGCACAATATCACCGGCAGTCGCATCCTGCGCTCTCGGACGAATATTCTCACCTGCGCGCGGCTGCGTTCTGATGGAAACCTTAGCCTCGCCGTGGTCAGTGTAATCAAGAGCGACCACTGCGTCTGCTCCGCTAGGAATAGGAGCACCCGACGCAATACGTATTGCGCCACCCTTAATATTGGCCATCGGATCGATATCTCCGGCGCGCAATTCTGCCAAAACACGAAGAGTCACGGGAGAATCCGGCGAAGCACCCGCCAAATCTCCATGATTAACCGCGTACCCATCGCACGCCGCTAAATCGGCTACCGGAAGATCAAACGGCGCAATGACGTCCTCGGCCAACACGCATCCCACGGAATCAGGAAGTAAAACATCCAGCGGTGGCTGCGGGCCGACCGCCTCCTGGCAATCCTGATAAAAGTTAGCTACCGATCGCATCAGAGTCCCATCTGTTGAATGAACTGTCGCAACGGCGGGCCCAGTTCCGGGTCTTCAACACCGAGTGAAACAAGCGCCTGCAAATAGCCTAGTTTATCGCCGGTATCGAATCGGCGGCCACGGATCACAACACCGTACACTCCACCGCCCTCCTCAACCGGCACATCAATTAGTTTGGCAAAGGCATCAGTCAGCTGTATTTCACCGCCGCGCCCGGGCTCCAGCGTCTCCAAAATCGGGAAAATGGCGGGATCAAAAACATAGCGCCCCACAGTCGCATATTCAGAGAGAACCTCATCTATCGGCGGCTTTTCAACCACGCGATTGAGTCGGAACACATCGCCGTCGGCTAACCCCTCAATGTCGCTGAGACCAGCCTTCGCAAGTGGCACTTCACTGACGTCGGCAGAACCGTAAGCGGTCGCCTGCTGTGGTGTGACCTCCAGTAGAGCCACTACGCTACCGCCCAGGCGCTCACGCACCTGCAACATTTTACGCAATATAGGCTCTTCCGGGTGCATGAGATCGTCGGGCAGCAGGACCGCGAAAGGTCGCTCACCCACGTGCTGGCGCGCCTGATAGACCGCATGCCCAAGTCCCTGCGGGTGCCCCTGACGCACCGAATGTATGCGTGCGAGCTGCCGATAACGGTTAATGGAGTCCAACAGTTCTGTTTTCCCACTGGTCCTAAGCGCGTCCTCCAAGTCAGGAACCGCATCAAAATGATCTTCAACCGCATGCTTGCTGTGAGAAGAAATAATCAGCAGATCAGTAATACCCGCGTCGGTTGCTTCCTGCGCCACGTATTCAATCGCAGGCCGGTCGACAACCGGTAGCATCTCCTTGGGAATAGCCTTCGTTGCCGGCAGAAAACGAGTACCGCGACCGGCGGCAGGAACAACAGCGTGTGTAACAGGTGAGTGTGCCATGCGTCCAGAGTATACGAGTAAATCACCGCATATACGTTAGTCGGGATGCGTGGCCAAGTGAACGGGAGCGGATCACGCTGAGATTTGGAGCATGAGAGCTAGCCAGGATGGGTGGTTTCTTACGGTGAGTTTCCCACACCCTTCCGACCCCAGCTAGGTACAGGATTGATGAATCAGAGAGCCTCCACGCCCTCCAAAACACACTGAACCTGTACCTTAAGCGGCTGTAGGGGCAGGAAAGTCAAAGACGTTGCTCAAGGCGTTAAGATACGCAGGCCACTCCGACCTCAGTCGCGATGAAGTGCATAGCCACATCGTGGCTATCACGCGGGATGAGACCAGCAGGCAAGAACCGCTGCGAAGGAACGCAACCGATGAATAATGCGCCCGGGTTTGTCTGGTGGATGTGACCAAGCGCGCGGTCATACCAGCCGCCGCCATGCCCCAGACGTGTGCCCGCGGCGTCGATGGCGAGGGCGGGGACATAAACGGCGGTAACATTTGGCCCCAGCTCCCGGGGGCCATAACCGAGACTAAACCCGATAGGCATGGCGTTGATATCGCGCGGCGCACTCGAAATGATAGGAAACCACAGGTCACCGCGCTGGAGCATCATATTATTTGCTTCCTGCACATTCAGTTCATGCCAAAGCGGATGATAGGACGCAAATGGCGGCTTAAGGCCCAGTGAGTCGATTAGTTTGAGCGCGACGGACGATCCGTCCGGACCAGAAATCAACTGCGAGCGCAATATCCGCCGTAATTCTGCTTTCGTCATGCCGGAGACTACGCCGGGGAAATGACGGGGTTTAACCGTCTGCATATCTCTATTGTGACACAGCAAAAGCGAGAACCGAGAGAGACTTTCTTGTTTGGTGCCACGGAGTCAGTAGCGGCTGCCATGATTCACGACCGGAGTTCGCGTCGCCGCACAGTAGGTGCCAATTGGTCTGTGTCGCAATCGCAGTCTCTCGCGTAGGAAGGCTCTCCCAACTTTCTGTTGCATCAAAACCCTGTGAAGGTACAGGGTTGGTGACTTTTGGAGGCTTTGAGCGGCTACAACTACACCAACCCTGTACCTACGCCCAACACCCCCACACCACCGACAGCCTGCGTATAAGACGTATCCCCAACCTCGCTTTGTCCACAGCTACACAACACGTGATAGACAGCCACCTCGCATGTCTGACAGTGTCTGCGCATGAAGACACCCCTTATTCAGCGCTTAAGTGCGTTTCTCATTCGCAGCCGGCTGATCATCATCTCTGTTCTTACCGGTTTAATAGCGGCCACAATTGCCGCGATTTTCCTGCTCACGCCCACCCACTCCGCTATCGTGACATCACGTAACCTTCAAGCCGGAGACATCGTGACAGCTGATGCGCTTACTCGCACAGTCTCGAGCTACCACCTGCCTCCAGACTCGGCACAGGAAATTAATGACCTGGTGGGGAAACGCACTCGAGTAGATCTACCGTCGGGCACCGTTATGCGCACCGCCTATACTCGGCCAAATCCAGAAAACAACCGCTCATACGACACGCTTTCGCTCCCGGTGCAAGACACCACAGCCTCACTGCTCAGCCCTGGTGATTTTATCGATATTTACGGGCCGGGAATCTGCCACGATGAATGCCCCGCCCAGATACTCACCCAGCACGCCCTCGTCATCGAAGTCATAAATTCGCAAGAATCGACGTGGGGAGCAACACAATCAAGTGCCATAATTATCGGAATTGATCCGTCAGACACTAGCGTTGTCGCTGGAGTCCCCGACCCCACAACGCTCACCATCGTCTTACGATCGTCGTGACGGGGAAGGCCCATTCCTCCATACACTTAGTTCACTTAATACTGAGGAGTTTTCGTGCTTAAAGGGTTCAAACAGTTCATCTCCCGCGGCAACGCCGTTGACCTAGCGGTCGGAATGGTAGTTGGCGCCGCTTTCACCGGGGTGGTTAACAGCTTGGTGGAACAGTTCCTCGACCCCCTCGTTGCCGGACTGGTTGGTAAACCTAACTTCGATTCCGTACTCGCATTCCGAATAGGTTTGGGGGACAATGCATCGGTGGTCCAACCCGGCGCTGTGCTCACCGCACTCGTCAACTTCCTGCTTGTCGCCTTCGCGCTCTACTTCTTCGTGGTCGTCCCGATGAACGCCTGGGCCGCGCGCAGTGCCTCAAATGATGAACCCGCCGAAGAATCACCGTCACCCGAACTATCTGTACTATCGGAAATCCGCGATATTTTAGCGAAAACAGACATGCAAGAATCCAAATAAGGAGCTTTCGAACACGCTCGACTATCCATTTCCGGCGGCCCTTCAGTTATCCCTCGCCGCCCGGCAATGGTTACCAGTGGGGCGGAACGTTCTCGCGTAGCTCGCGGTCACGGGCAGATTCGTAATCGGTTCGCTGAGATTCCGTTGCCTTCCTCGGTTGCAAAGGGCGTACCGCATTCCATGAGGGCGCCATACCATCCCGGATGAGTTCCTCATCCACCCGAGAAATAGCAACGGCCCGACGTCTCTTTTTTCGGCGCTTAAGCTGCGGAGCTTCGCCAGTTTTCTCCGCAGTCGCCTCCGCCGCGGTTTCTTTACCCATCATTTCGAGTGCGACGCACCACATGGCGCAAAACAGCTTCCACCTGCGCACCTCGACGTTTGAGTTGTAGCACGTGCTGGATCTCGTCAATCAATTCGTCATCCGTTCGTTCCACACCATCGGAGCGAATCCACCGCGTCACGTCATCGAGTTGATCGTCACTATATGCCGCCAGAGGTAACCCCACAGCCACGGCTGGACGCCGAGCACTGCGGTGGCCAGCCGCTCGCCAAATATTCTCTTCGGCAGTACCGTGGATATCTTCATCGGCTTGGACGCGA
Organism: Actinomycetaceae bacterium; assembly: GCA_030537795.1. Taxonomy (GTDB): domain Bacteria; phylum Actinomycetota; class Actinomycetes; order Actinomycetales; family Actinomycetaceae; genus Gleimia. Next base: position 17,292 of record JAUNVE010000030.1, on the reverse strand, counting down.
ATTTTACGCTGTTCGGCAGTTTCCACTCCCGGAGCGTCAACTGGATCCATAGCGTCTGCGCTAGCCGTCCCTTCAGCCACTTCGGATTCAGTTTCCGGGCTCTCTCCCCCACTGGATCCAGCGTCTTCACCAAAGTCCGCGCGCTCGTCGGTTCCATTCTCCGATTCGTTGTCTTCGCCGCCATTCTCCACCACGTACGCGGCTCCCAACTCGGGATTCTCTGCAATGCGCTCATCCACCGCATCCAACACCAAGTCGACGATGGAGTCGGCTTCATGCTGCGGGTCAATAAAGACGGCCATCCCTAATTCGGTACGGGTCTTCCACCCGTAATTTTCCAGTAGGGCGGGCCAATGTCGGTCTCTGCGACGCAGACTCGGCTCCTTCACATAGTCATCGTCGTCGGTCAAGATCGCGACAAGTAACTCTCCGGGAATCTGCGGGTGTCCAATAGCCAGCGGGATACGGAAACCGCCCTCAATTCCAATATTGGGAATCACGGTCAAACCCACGTTATACAGACGATCTGCTAGGTCAATGAGAAGCTGATCGGGTGCCGCTTGCGTCGTCGGCCACTGACCATCCTCTAAATCAGTTGTTCCCTCCGCGCGAGCCAACAGGTCAAGTAACATGCGCGCCCCGTCTTCGCTGAAACGCTCCCGGTCGAATTCGCCAGGGCGAACACTCGACACGATGTCAAGGTCACCCACTGCGCATGCCAGCACACCAGCCAGCAGTTCGAGTCCGTTGTCCCCGGAGATTTCCCCAAAGTCATGGAGCACTCGTCCATGCGGTGTCTTTGCAAAACCGACTGACAGAATAACGCGATCACGGTGAATTCCTTCTGCCTGCCCCGGTTCAATCACCGTGAAATACTCGCTTCGGTCAGGACGGAAGAATTCGGTCAACGCCGGTGAAGTGGAGATTGTTTGCCGTAGCTGGTCTCGAATATGGTCTGCATGCAGATTATTGAGCGCCGCCACTGCTAGCGAGTCATCCGGACGCATCAATGCGTGTTCGACGACCATATCGACAACGGCATTGACTTCTTCTTTTGAAGATTCCACGGCAATAGCGTCAGGGGCAGGCATTCCGCGCCCGTGCACATATTCGATGGTGAGTTTTGATCCCGACCTCGGAACCGGAACCGACACTCCCGCGTGACGAACATTGTAGCGGCTGAATAATTGTCCCACGTACTCGTTAACGCGCACCGCACCCGGCTCGATTCGTGCATATGCAAGGAGCGGAGCCAAAGCGGTGATCGTTTCAGAATCTGAGGTCGTATCTGCCGTCACGATCAGTTGGCGGGCACGGCCAATAATCGGAATCACCTCAGATAGCGGTAGCGAATCAATGCTATCGATCACTACTAGGTCAATGGGCTCTTCCACCGGAGCAATCGCCGGTACCAATACCGGCGACGAGATCACAATAGGAACCATGCGGCGCATCAAAGCTGATGATGAATATAACTCGATGGGGTCGTCGATAGAGGCGGCCAACGCCGCGCGAATCGCTTTCTCCTCATCATAATTATCCACCAGAATATCGGCCCGAGCCCGCCGGATGCGGTCGGATGCGAGCGCATGAAGGGATTCGGTTTGCTGCTGGTCAAGGGCGCGAAGTCGCTCAATAAGATCTTGCAAAGTGGCAGGGTTAAAGCCACCAAGACTGGGCACCTTATCAATCATGAAGCCCAGCGCCGATGCCCACCACGCCAAATCAAGTTCTTTCTCCACCAGTGAGGCAGGCACCCGCCGACTCCGAATATCTTTAACAAAAGCGTCGAGACCGAAGCCATGGAGAACTTTAAGTGTTTCAATCAGTTGCGGCAGTTGCGCAGCGCCCGACGGATCTGAGTTGAGCCGTTCAATCAGAGCGGACAGTTCTCCGATATCAATGCGGGTGAGATTTCCATGTGCGGTGGCCAAATGCGGGTTGAGTTTCTCCAGGTCTTGTCTTGCACTGGCGGCAAGAGCCACCATCTCGTCAAGATTTGGCGGTAGCTTAGGCCACCCTCCAGCCTCGCAATGGCGACGCCAAATCTCCCGCTGTTTCTGTACTTTACGAAGCTCCGCATTGAGGTCGTCGACATATCGGCCCGGTCGTAACAGGTCTTTAGCCTGTTTCTTCAAACGGTTGCGAACCGACCTCTTCATCTCGAAATCGTTGTCGCGGCGCCATTGTTTCGAGGCGGTGGCAATCACCATGTCAGCCGCCGACCGCTCAAAAATAGCGGGCTGGAAGACGTCAAGTGCTTCGCGGATCCCGTCAAGCATCCGCAGTTGCTCTTCCCACTCATCGAATGTCGTGGCGGGCGTCAATCCGATCTGCCCAGCTGTTGACGTCATATTGATGCGAAGGGTCGGAATAGTTTCGGTGGCGAGGCGTTCGATACGTTCCAACACCGGTCCCACCTGTTCGGAGGCAGAAATAACGGCACCGAACCACGCATCTTGCGCCGATGTAGGCGCAAACATCCCCTGCTCACAAGCACGCTGCAAGGTAGCCTTCGCTACATCGTCCTTGTCTTCGGCCAGTTTCGTTAACGCATCGGCATTGAGGCGAACGCTTGTGCGCGGCCCCGGTCGCATAGAGGTCAAATCTGTCAAAACCTGGAGGGCGTCATGCGGGCTGACACCCCACGTTGCATGCGTGCGGTGGAGTTCTTCAGTGTGGGCCGCCAACGTGCTACGCACCCTCCGCAACTCGGTGCGCGCAAGTTCAATAGCGTCGCGGTCTGCAAAGGTCGGATCATCGCGGAAAATATCACGCAGAGTTCGAGTAAAAGCATCCGCCGAATCTTCAGACCCATCCAATCGCGCCGTGCTATGAGCAAGATTGTGTTCGTGCAGAACACTCCATAGTCGCGCATTGTGATGGCGATCTGCACTGACGAATAGCGCTTTTTTACCATTCACTGCGGCATCGACCAAAATGGAAGCTACGGTGGACGAAGCATCCACGTCCCCCGCAGTATCAAACAGGATATTAGCCCCCGCTGCGGCAGCTTCAACACGATCGAGTTGCTCCGGAAGCTGATCGCCGATACCGCGCTCTTTCCACGGATCACGATCATGCGGATTTGGCTCCGGCAGCGTCACGGGGATGCTCTTCACCGCCTCCTCATCGCCGGAGAGGGCGCGTACGAACACATTTGATCGTAGCCACGACGCATCCTCCAGCTCCTGTTCGAGAACATGCGCGGGGTGGAGGAAATGCGAAATCTCGATTTGCTCTCCCATATCGAACCCGGGAAGAAAGCCGGTCAGTTCGTTTTTCAGTCGGTGGAGGGCGGGGGCAGGAGTAAATCCGTGGGCTTGATTAGTGGAGCGAATAATTTCGCCTTCATCAATTTTCTTTCCCGTGGCTCGCAGGGCATCGAGCACAGCTGGGGCAATACTCAGGTCACCGCCGAGTTCAAAAACCGGCTCCCCCAAAGAATCCAGAGTAATAGTTACCGGCCGCAGAAGTAGCGGGGAGGATGTCACACCGCTGTCGGTGTTCCACTGTGCCCGCCCCATGGCGAGGTGAAGCGTGGAGGCGCCGTGTAGTGAAGCCATCGACCGATTCCGGTCAATCAACTTACGCGCCTGGTCGCGCGCCGCATCGCGTTCGCCGCGTTCGCGCACTAGCGTCGTGAGGCGCGTTGGCCTTTCGGCAAACAGTTGCGCCATCCCGCCGGGGTGGGCATGCGTGAGCTCCAAAATGGGTCTGTCTTCATCATCGGTGGAGATACGCGTGATTCGTGCGAGGTCTTCCCGCCACCGGTTGATTGCGCGCACAAAGTCGACGCCGCGAGCAGACACGTCCGCCGGCGTGACTTCTGATTCTCTGTCGCGACGTTCCGATCCGTCATCGTGTGATCTTGAACGAGAGAAAAAACTTGATACCACGATCAACACACTATCCACTCATGCCCCTGTTTTCCGTGAGGCGCGTCGACGTGGGAAAGGTCTCGTAAAATTATAGGGTGGATCTTGAACCTGACCGCCCCAATTTCCACTTTCTCACCAGCTTGAACGACGAGGAGGCCCCGCTATGAAACCCCGGTCCCTCATCCGACTGAGCACCGGTATTGCACTATGCGCGCTCCTGACAGCATGCGGTGCGGTCGATCAGCAGGGAGCCGAATCAGATGAAATCTCCGACACCGGTGGCAGCAAAAACGGAAATACGTCAGCTTTGACTTCGCCAGCACCGTCCAATGACGCGCCGGGGCAGCGCCCGCCACTGATTGAATCTGATGACCCAGATAACAACAGGTTCACCGCGTCTGCTCGGCATATCGGTCTTCCCACCATGGTCGTTACCGATTCACAGCGCGTGCAATTTGGGGCCGGTGTTGACGGAGTCCAAGTGTGGTTAACGGCCCTGGTCTCCGATGATGGTTATGAACTAGGCGACCTCGTAACCGCTTCTTTCAACGTCTACAACGCCGACGGCGAAGTATTGTCTAGCGCCAGCGAATCCTACCGATTCTGGACCGGTAACGGCGTTATTTTGTCGGTACTGCTCAAAATGCCGGAAGGTATTGCTCCGGCCGACGCGGACGTAACCGTGCAAATCGAGCCAAATACAGACACCATTCCGTTAGCTCATGAACAAGCGCGCGTCGAAATCTTGTCCGAAATACTAGTGGCTTCAAAGGTTGAGCCAACGTTGTCATTTAACTTGCAGAACACCTCTGAATTAACCGCGGTGAAAAGTCGTTTGGATGTCATTTGCTACGACGATGACGACCGTATCGTTGGCGGCGGTCAAGTTAGCCCGCCGCAAATACGGCCGTCGCAACGCGTAGCCGTTGAAACCCCGCTTATCACCACCGGATCGCCGGATCGTTGCGATAAGTTTCTCGCTGTCCTGATGTCGCAATAATCGGCTTATCGGATAGCGATAGAGTTCTATTCCCCGAGCACATCCGTAATGTCGGAAGCCCGTAGAGCACCTGTTTTCAGGTAGGTGACCTCGCCGTCTTCGATGAGGACGTGGGCGGGGACGCTATTCATCCCATAAGCTGCTGAGATTTCACCATTTGCGTCCGGAACTTGCGTATACGTTAAGTCCAATTTCTCGGCAAAATCACGCACCTGTGCAGTATTTTCCTTTAGGTAAATGGCTACTACTTCGACGTCTGGCCGTTCTGCAAGCTGTTGGATTTCAGGAATTTCAGAGCGACAGCTGGCACACCAGGTTGCATTAAAGACGAGCCACGTTCGCCCGGCAAAAGCGTCGGAATCGACAGGCTGACCTTGACTATCAAGCGCAGTAAAGTGCGGGGCCTGCTCTCCCACGGCCACAGTGTGTGTCGCGGGCGCTTCAGTTTCAATGGATTGCTCATTGTCTCCGCGTAGCCCTAGATACACGGCGCCGAGAACGAGGGCAACCAAGGCGAGGAGTACTGCTATGCGCGTTGCCTGTGTCTTCACGGTATTCATCAGGTTCCTTTACGCGTAGGAATGCAGGCCGCCGAAAAAGTGGTTTCCGAAATAGGCGAATAGGACGGCTGCGAATCCGATCACCAGAAGCCAGGCGGCTTTCGTTCCCCGCCAATCACGCACCACGCGAGCGTGGAGGAAAGCTCCGTAGATAAGCCAGGTTACAAAGGCTGCAGTTTCTTTCGGGTCCCATCCCCAGTAGCGGCCCCACGCGGTATTAGCCCAGACTGAGCCGAGAATAATCATGATGGTCAGTAGCGGAAATGTCACCGCGGCAGCTCGGTATCCAACTTCGTCGAGCACTTCGGGGCGCGGTCCGTGTTTGAGATTGAGGTAGGGCTGGATGAGGTAAAGAACAGCGGCACCAAAAGATACGCACGCGGCACCGTATGCGAGTACCGCGAAGCCAACGTGGAAGGTGAGAAGCAGATTGTTCTGGAGGGCGGGAACCAGCGGTTTAATCTCGGTGTCGAGCTGTGTGGAATAAGCCAGCATGAGAATCACAACCGGTAGCACCACCAGTGACAGCACGTGGAGTCGGTACCGGTTGGCGAAGAACACCAGCGCAATGAGGATGCCCCAGGAGAATGAGACGGAAAACTCGTGTTGATTCGCAAATGGGCCATGCCCGGTATTAATGAGACGAACGATGAGATAGAACGTGAGGAGAAGGATCGCGATTCCGACAAACGCATTAGCGTAAAAGCTCAGCCGGTTCTTTTGCCGAGACCGCACGTCGGAGGTCGCTGATGCGCGGCCTGTCACCATAAGTATCTCCGTCACAAATGCGAGCACCGTGAAGATGACGGCTGCCACGAGCGCGTATTGGGCCAGCTCAAGCATGAGGCTTCCTTTCGGTTGTGCCGGCGTCAGTGTTGCCGGTGGGTGCGGAATCGGCGTGAACGACATCGTCTGCGGGGTATTCGCTAAGGCTGGTGGCCAAATCACGGAACTGTCGCTCAAAAATCGAATCGTGTTTTTCGACCGAGGCTAAGTGAATTGTTGAACCGCCCTCTCGCGCGCTGACGCGCGCCCAAATGCGGCGATGACGGAACCCAAAGGTCATGGTCATGCCGATGATGAGCAGAAGGGAGCCGATCCACATCCAAATGGTCCCCGGGTCTTTACGGACAATGAGACCAGCATACTGTTGTTCGCGCTCAAATGTCGCGGTGAAATCTCCGATTATTTCGGTGTCCCCCTGGGTGACCGTGCCGGCATCCAGTCGGTTACCGTTGCTCAGTTGATAGATTTCAATCAGCACCGTTCCCGGTTCAATGGTGGACAGATTTTGCCCTGATGCTGGGGTAACCACAATGAACTGGCGGTCAATGTCGGGTACGTCAACGCGTCCGATAGAGTTGAGGCCGTCATCGCTGGTCCATTTGAGAGGCACAGCCGCGTTCACGACCTCATCTCCAGACATTGTTTCGATCAGGACGGTGGCGGCAATACCGAATGATGCCTGATGGATTCGCACGCCTTCGTATACCAGCGGAGTATTAACGCGCACATCCTGTTCTTTGATTAGGCCGCTATCTGAGCTGAGTTTCACGTGGCTGACGTAATCGATGGGACGGCCCTGGTCATCATAGGAGTCTTCAAAAGAAGTGGCTTCTAAGGTCAATCCAGTATCGTGTCCGATATCGATGGGCGTGCCGACTGGGGCTTCAATAGATTCTTCAAATCCAGTGAATGCTGATATGGCGAAGGCGGCAAGAATAATGACGAAACTGGCATGCGCGATAACCGTACCGAAGGGGCCGAATCGGAATCGATCCGCGTAGATGGAGGTGTCAGGAGCTTTTTCGTCAGCAACGACGCGATAATGCTGTTTGCGTAATTTCTGTCTCGTGATTTCAAGAGCATCCGCGGTACCGGTGGTGGTTGGCACTGCCGCACGGTATTGGGCGTGAGAGAAAAACCGATCAGATACGTGGGTGCGTGGCCGCAAAGTTTTGTCAATAAGGAGCGGTAGTCGGTGAGTAGTGCACGCGATAATCGACATCCCCAGCAGGACAGTAATGCCGAGAAATAGCGGTGATGTCCACATGGAAAAGAAACCGAGCGCGTCGAAAACAGGGGTCCACCCGCCGTATTTGCTGCGCGCCACGTCTAACCATTGCGCGTATCCAGCCGGATCTGTCGCTTTCGACATCGGTGCCTGCATGATGAGCGTGCCGAGAAATGACACCACAGCCATGGCGAGGATGACGAGTACGCCAAGGAGTTTCGAATACAGTAACCGATACACCTGGCGAAAAACTGCCGCCACGGTGATTGGTCGGCGCTCTGCTGGTGTATTCGTCGATTTATTCGGGGTCGCAGCCGCCCGGTCACTCATGCGTGCTCCTTCGAGTAAATATCGCGTGTGGTGTGCGCCGCGTATACCTGAACGTCAGATGCGGGGCGCGGGCTTCCATCGATGGTGCCTGCGGGTGCATGCATCAATCGCCTTCGTCGGCATTCCCCTCGTGGAGGAGGGCGTCCATGTGGTTACGCACTGTTTGCGCTAAGGGTGATTCGGGGTCAATCTCGACCACTCGATCCCACGCATGTTCGGCGTTATCGGTCTGCGCGGGTTCTAGAGACAGGTACAGGAAACCGAGGTTGTACCATGCCTGGATATTGTCCGGGTCGCTTTCGGTTACGTGTTCCCAATTCGCCTGGGCATTGTCGAGATCGCCGTAATTGAAATAAAGCAATCCCAGTTCGAGGAAAATATCCAGATTATCCGGTTGTTCAGATTTGAGTTTCTCGAGGTCGAGGATTCGCGCCTGCATCTGCGCGGGGTCGTCGGCTTGAGTTTGCTCGGCAGTTTGCTCCGGCTCGGATGAGGGTTGTCCCACCATCCAAATACCGACGATAACGGCAAGTACCGCGATCACCGCAATAATCGCCTTAGTTCCGGTGGACATGCGAGATCCGGTTTTCGGATGCGGGCGCGCGGGGCGGTCCTGCGGGGTTTTGATGTAGACTGCCTCGTCACTTTCCCCCAGTTCAGCAAGGGCGGCCTCCGGATCGGGGCTCTCACTCTGTGCTGCGTCACTGTCGGGAGTGATGATTGCTGGGTCGTCGCTACTGGGAGAAATACCGGAGGACGACGAGCCGTCGCTATCAGCGGTTGAGGGCTTCAAAAGGTTGAGCGCCTCATCGTCGCCATCTCGCACTGCCTGCGCACGGGCCTCAGCCCACGGTTTGATAGCTGCGGGCGCAGTAGCGAGAAAGTCACAAATGTCATTAATAGTTTGGTCCGATTGGCCCGCGGGGCACTCGGTAGAACCGTGTGCCCCGGAGCCAGTTGGACGATGTTCGCTAGTTACCACGTTCCTGGGCGGCCTTCGCATTCTCTACTGAAACTTCGGACGGCTCGAGCGTTGACACATCAACGCCCTGCAGCACGAGCATACCCTTGCGTGAGGCATCGAGCGAATCAGCGAGAATTGTTTGAATATAGGCCGGAGCGTGGAATCCGTAGGAGTTTTCCGAGTAGACGTAATCAAGGTAGAAGCTGGCCTTGTTTTGGAATTGGCGGGCGGCTTCAATCTGTTCGTCGGTGGCGGTTCCCTCATCAATAGCTGTTTCCAGCGCGGAGATCAGTTGAACGAGCGAGTCAAAGGTCTGGTCTCGAGTCTGGACGAACTGATCTTGAATGCCAACGACACGATCCTTCATTTCCTCTTCGGTCGAGTGGTGACAGGTCATACACGAGGAGTTGACCATCAGCAGAGGGCTTTGCAGATGGTGGTTGGATACCTTCTTGGCACCATCGCGCTCGTAGGGCATATGGCAGTCAGCACAGCTGACGCCGTTATCGGCATGGACACCGTTGCTCCAGATGTCGAACTCGGGGTGCTGGGCTTTGAGAACGTCAGCCCCGGTCTTTTCGTGCACCCAGTCAACGTGGCCGTCCTCCTGGTAGTAATCCCAGATGTCGTCGATATGGATACCCTTGGCCCACGGGAAGGTCAGGGTGCGTTCTTCACCCTTGAAGTAGTACTCAACGTGACACTGGGCGCATACGTAGGTACGCATCTCCTGGTGAGTGGCGTCGCGGTTGACATCGAAGTCTTCGACGCCCTCAGAAGCTTTGAGCGCACGAATGCCGTTAATGAAAGCGGGCCGCGTGATGCGCAGTTCCATGGTGTCGGGGTCGTGGCAGTCAATACAGCTAATGGGATGGTCTACGAGCTTGGTTACTTCGTCGTAGTCCATCAAGTTCATCTTGTCGAAGCCGGCGTTCATGTCGCCATCGCCGAGATCATCCATGAGCTTGACTGTGGACGCGTGGCAGTTCAGACAGGTGCCTGGCTGATTAAATTCCGTGACGCGCAGCGTGTAGCGCTGGTCGTCGAGCATGTACTCGTGACCGCGAGCGTGCCGGTAGTCAACGGCAAACGCGTATCCGGCCCACATTTCTTTCAAGCGCGGATCTTCTTCGACCCGCGAGGAAGAAACAAATGTTCGCGGATCTGTGTCGGTGGGGGTGTGTTCAACTTTGGTTGACCCCGCGTAGGTGGTGGGAACCATCTCGGAGGTCCGTTTCATAGCCTCATACTGGATGGGGAAATTTTTCCCCCACTCGGCTGGGTCTACCGTGTTTTCGTCAAGTTCCACGACTTTAGTGAAGGAATCTCCAGCCTCGGTTTGACGCTGCATGATGTTAATGAGCAGAGCTGTGATGCTCATGGTCACGAGCGCGGTAATGACGATCGCGACGATGAGAATCATCGTTCTCTTACGCGTCTGCTTCGTTTTGGTAGCCATGGGAATCAGCCTTATCTACTCTCATGTCCGACGGATACGTGGCAATGGGTGCATTGGATTTGTTCGTCATTGTTTGTCAGGTGCATGTCTGAGGTAAGGTCAGCGTGACAATGCAGGCATGCGTTGTTGGTGACGGTTCGGTTTTTCTCACGGATTTCAATATTTTCCGGATACCAGCCGGTGGTGAATTTAAGACCGTGCCAAAATCCGTTTTCACCTTTGACGTAATACTTATGCACGATATTGTCGTGCGGGGCATGGCAGTCGTTGCAGGTTGCCACATCCGTGTGGGAGCCGGTCAGCCACCCGTCATACTGCCGCTCCATAACGTGACAGTTAATACAGGTTTCGGGGTCATTTCCCAGATATGAATACCCTCGTGCATACACGAAGGTGAACAGGGATACTCCGATAAAGGAACCAATGACGAAAACCGCGAGGGCGGAAAGCAAAAACGAAGGCGTGAAGAATCGTTGTGAGTTTTTTTCTTCAGCCATGTCCCCTCCCTTTACGGTCTGTGCGAGCACCTCTTCGCATCAGGCGTAGACGGTGCGTCTCCTTATCATCACCATACATTCTGACATGCTGTCATTTTGGGGCTTTTGCCCCACAGTTTCAGCAGTTAGGGCATGCTAAGTTCCACCAAAATAGTTGTGTCGCGCAGGACTTTCCGCACCATCTCAAGGGTCGCGGCAATTGCCCTCGCGAATCTTGGTGACACCGAGTAAGAAAACGTTCACGCGAGACCTGCGTCACAGAAACAATGTGCAGGATTGAGGACGGGAAAACTGTTCTTTACCTTCGTTTGGTGCCACATTCGCAATGTCTCGACGTTAAGAGACTTAATGATGAGATATTTAACTGACTACCTGCCTCGTCACCCCAATATTCGCTATTGTCGATATGTAAACCCAATGGAGAGGATTCCCCCACGATGGCTACGATCATCTATACCCACACTGATGAAGCGCCCATGTTGGCCACCCATTCCCTGCTGCCCATCATCAAAGCTTTCGCTTCCGCAGCAGGCGTCAATGTTGAAACGCGCGACATCTCGTTGGCCGGCCGCATACTCGCGGCTTTCTCTGACATCCTGCCGGAGGAGCAAAAGACAGCCGATGCTCTCGGTGAACTAGGCGAACTAGCCAAAACCCCCGAGGCGAATATCATCAAGCTCCCCAATATCTCGGCCTCGATCCCCCAGCTCAAAGCTGCCGTAGCCGAATTGCAGGCACTCGGATTTGATCTGCCAGACTACCCGGACTCGCCCTCTACTGACGACGAGCGCGACGCTCGCGCACGCTACGACGCCGTCAAAGGCTCGGCTGTCAACCCGGTGTTGCGCGAAGGTAACTCGGACCGACGCGCCCCCATCGCCGTCAAAAACTACGCGCGCAAGTTCCCGCACCGGATGGGCACGTGGACGAAGGATTCCAAAACTGCTGTGGCCACCATGGGCGCAAATGACTTCGCGTCCAATGAGAAATCGATTGTCCTTGATAGTGACGATACGCTGACGATTCGCCTGATCCCTTCCGACGGAGAACCCATCGTCCTACTGGACTCCCTCCCTGTTTTAGAGGGCGAAGTTTTCGACGGCACATTCATGTCAGTTCGCGCCCTGGAAAGCTTCCTCACAGATCAAGTGAAGCGCGCCAAGGACCTCGACGTACTGTTCTCGGTTCACCTGAAGGCCACCATGATGAAGGTGTCCGACCCGATTATTTTCGGACACGTCGTTAAGGTATTCTTCGCTGACGTATTTGAAAAATACGGCGACAAATTGGAGGCCGCCGGCCTGAGCGCTAATGACGGCCTCGGCGCCATATACGCAGGACTAGCGAAAATCGACGGCGGCGAAGAGATTCGCGCCGCATTCGATCAGGCGATCGAGCAGGGGCCGCGCCTGGCAATGGTGAATTCCGACAAGGGAATCTCCAACCTGCACGTCCCCTCCGACGTTATCGTTGACGCCTCCATGCCAGCCATGATCCGCACCTCCGGTCATATGTGGGGCCCCGACGGCGAGGAAGATGACACACTGGCAATCATTCCCGATTCATCATATGCGGGGGTTTACCAGGCCGTCATCGAAGACTGCCAAGCAAATGGTGCTTTCGATCCGACGACCATGGGAACGGTTCCGAACGTCGGCCTCATGGCGCAAAAAGCCGAAGAATACGGTTCGCACGACAAGACCTTTGAAATGCCTGCCGACGGCATCGTGGAAGTCCTCAACTCCGCCGGTGACGTCGTCATGTCCCACCACGTCGAAAAAGGCGATATTTGGCGCGGATGCCAAACCAAGGACGCTCCGATTCGTGACTGGGTGAAGCTGGCTGTCACGCGCGCTCGCCTGTCCGACACCCCGGCGATCTTCTGGCTTGATGACAATCGCGCGCACGATGCCGCCCTCATCGCGAAGGTGGAAGAGTACTTGCCCGAGCACGATACATCCGGGCTGTCGATTTCGATTATGAATCCGGTGGAAGCGACCCGCCTGTCCGTGGAGCGGATGCGTCAAGGGGAGGACACCATCTCCGTCACCGGTAATGTGCTGCGTGACTATAACACTGACCTATTCCCCATTTTGGAACTGGGAACGTCTGCGAAGATGCTGTCCGTTGTGCCGCTCATGAACGGCGGCGGATTGTTTGAAACCGGAGCAGGTGGCTCGGCGCCGAAGCACGTCCAGCAGCTCCTGGAGGAAAACTACCTGCGCTGGGATTCGCTCGGCGAGTTCCTCGCCCTCGCCGAATCATTGCGTCATCTGTCGCGCTTTGCTGACAACCCGCGGGCAGCCGTGCTCGCCGAAGCCTTAGATGCCGCAACCGAGCGCGTCCTCAATGAAGAAAAATCTCCCGCCCGTAAGCTCGGAAAGATTGATAACCGCGGTTCGCATATGTGGCTTGCCGTGTACTGGGCAGACGCCTTGGCAAAGCAGACTTCTGACGCAAAGCTCGCCGAGAAATTCGCCTCGGTGGCTCAGGAGCTGGCTGAAAATGCTGACACCATCAACGAGGAACTGATTGGGGTTCAAGGATCGTCGGTCGACATTGGTGGCTACTACCGTCCCGACGAGGACAAGACGACCTCCGTTATGCGCCCCTCTCCTACCCTCAACGACATCATTGCTAGCTTGAACGGCTGACTCGCGAGCGTGGCCGGGCGGTGCTATCGAGCACTGCCCGGTAGTCGTAAAGGCTGATTCGCACACGTGCCGCCGGCACCGTACCTGTCATTCGGGTGTGGGCGCCGGCGGTTTCGTGTTGCCTCTCCCACGTAGGCTCTCTCTAGCGGCGTAGCCTCTCTCTAACCGCAACCACAATCACTACGGAGAGCCTGCAACCCTCAAAACCATGAGGGGGAGTCTTCGCACCCCTCGTAGGCTCTCCCTACCGTGCGTAAGCTCTCTTCCATTGCATTTGCTGGTCTGCTCTTCCAGATTCCGCTCATTTCGGAGGGCGATGAACACAGCAGGCCCTTACCGGCGCACATGCTCCAAACCATCTCACCAGCACGCCCTCCTTCCATCCCTTCTTCCATCGATTCAGACACTTCGGCTCAGAAAACTCTCGAAAAAACGATGATTCAGACATGTAATGCAAACTAACTGTCTGAATCGATGTACGAGACGAAACGAACTGTTGCTTTCCCGTGGTTCACGGCGCGAAAACTCAACTCTGCGTGGGCTGGATTATCTCGCACACGGACATCACTCCACCGTTCCCCGCCCATCGTAAAATTCGCCCAAGGTACAGGGTTACCGACTTTTGGAGGGCGCCACGCATCAAAAATGCATCTACCCTGTACCTACCTCTCACAATCAGGTTCTCAAAAAGCCGCAGTAATAACCGTTGTCTGCATATGCTCTGTTTCCGCACTTCATAGGACACGCATATAGCACTTGTCCAGCAGGAGGGCCCGGAGAGCATTGGAAAAGCTCGCTGTAAAAGGAGTGGCTCGCCCCTGCGGACGTCGCGTGATGGGCGGCTATCACACGCACACTACACATACTCCACACACCGCTACAGCGAGTGCACGTGCACTTAGGCAGAGCCTACGCACCCTAGAGAGAACGGTCAATCACTATTCCACCAGTCGACGATGCTACTCACGGCGTCTCTACCCCATTCAGCAGCAGCTTCGCCAACTCTCTGTCCGAACTCGCTACCGGCGAAACCTCCAATTAATCCGCCGACAGCGGCGCCGACCGGACCTCCAAAAAATGTGCCGATTGCGAGGCCAGCTTCCGCACCGACCCACGCGCCACCCGCGGAACCGAGACCAGTTGCTAAGCCAGTCACACCGGCGCGAGCTATTTTCTCGCCTTCGCCCATGTCGGGGTACAGCAGAGAATCCTCGTCATATTGTTCATACGCATCAATCCCTGCGTTGGCAACATCGATTGCGGTACCCGCGACACCAAGGACTTTATGAACTCTGGGCGCTGCATCAGCAATTCCCTCCAGAGTTTTCGCTAGCTTTCCGTCCGGTTTGAACATCGGGAGGGCGCCTGTATATCCCACTTTTCTGAAGAGTTTCTCAGCAAATTGCAAGCCGGGTACCAGAAGTTTAGCTTTCACACCTGCGTCGATAACTGTCGTCAAATCATCGGTAATTCCGATGGCTCTACCGGCAACTGACAAAACAGATCTGATTCCCAACCCGTTACACCGGTTTCGGAATCTGGTGTGATGAGATGTCTCCTCACAACGCAGTTGGCACGCTTGACTATTACATAACTGGAAAATTTCTAGCTGAACACGATACTCCGGGTCGTCGGGATCTGATCCGGCGATAGGAGATAAAATCCTGTCACCGGACACCGTGAGGCCAACGAACTGCGCCTCTTCTCGCACGTTCTGAAACCCATCTTTCACCTGTTTCAAATCGTCGTGTAGCGCACCAACCGACGCTGCCAGCTTGCGAAGAGAGTGTTCCTGATCTTCGATATCAGCGTATTGACGTTTTAAGTGCAAACTAATTCTGTGCGCTGAAGCCCCGGAGAATTTTTCGCCATTATCAAGCTCAGAAATCTTCTCGTCGAAAAACTCCATTGCTTCGACAAGTTGCTCCACAGACTCATCAAGCTTGTTCTGCGTGGCTTTGATTTTTCCGAGATCGGTTTCCATGCTCAGATCGATGGATGTCATTGTCAGTCTCCATTAACTGTGAGTGGTGGGAGGGCTAGCGTCGGATAGAGGGAGGGAGAATCGGCGGGAGAAGACGGAGTGTGGGAGTGTGGACAGGGTAATCGATGCGGAATGACCGGCCTCGTGTACCAACCACTCAGTAGCGATTCACGAGAATCCAGTCCCCATCTACTTCTGTGAAGGAACAGAAAACAAGTACGGTGAGTTCAGGTCTCGGTATGCGCGCTCGTAGTTGCCATCTACATTTTCAAAATCTTTGGCCGTTTGCTGCAGGGCATCAACAGAAGTTTCTACCACGTCTTTAACGTTGCGAATGTTATCCCATATTTCTTCTATTTTGCTCTGGCAAACATCTTGCGATTGGCCGAGTCCAGCGGGAGTTGGTGAGTGAATGTCACCTAAATGATCGGCGATGCTTTGCTGAAAATCGGCAAGCTCTCGGCATTCATTAGGGTCGAAAGTCAGTTGCATGCTGTCTCGCTTTCGTTAAACCACGGAAGGCTCGGCGGTGAACATCCACTGGCTTAGGAGTGCCCACGCATTCATGGAGTTGATGGTTTTGAGTTCAAGGTTCTCGGTTTCATCATTGATTTCGTTCCATGCCTGTTCGACGGAGTTGCCGTTGTCCTTCGCTACCGGAAAAACTCGGTAGAGACAGTGGGGAACGGATAGCGTGACGAAGGGCGTGGATTGCGACCATTCGCCGTCGTTCAAGGTCGCGAGGGTTGTCGAAACCCACGTCCACCGTTTGAGGTAGACGCCGGCCATCAGTGGCGTTGGATCGGGGTCCTCTTCAGTCTCATCTGCGGGGATGAGAACGGACAGCCAGTAGTTGAAGACCTGCTGCATGGCGTCAACGTCGTTGGCGCGCACCGCCTCATCCATCGCGAGCGGGAGTTCGTACGGGCCTGCATCCAGCGCTGGACGGGGACGAAGATCGAGTACCTCGAGCATGACGGACGGTAGCTCTTCGGGATCAATCGCATAGACGTGGATGCCATCATCAACATGGCGAGCAAGCGTCACCGACGATGGCGTGATCCACGCTTCCACGCGGAATGTGCCGTCCGCTCGCAGACGCCGAGTTTCCAGTACTTGCTGTGTGTCAATGAGCCCGCCAAATGCTGTTTTGGCAGTGTCATCGAGGAGGCCGGTAGATGCGAGCACTCCTGACGCAAAGAGTGACTGCGGGGCTTCACTCTGTTCACCGACTCCCGCGAAACGCGCTTTGACATACGCCCACTCGGAATCGGAGAGTGTCACGACCGTGCGCACATCGTTGTGACTAATTCGCGCCATCGGAATCGACCTCCAGGGAATCAATAATCTTTTCAAAGAGCGGGTAGATACCTGCAACATCGCGTGTGCGGCACGTCAGCGTTGACGTGATGCCAATATTATTTTCGGAATCGGCGGGGCGAATTTCGAGGATAATCATCGTGGTCAGTGCATTGTCATCGGCAATATATGCCCCGCCCGCAAGAAATCTCGGCCACGGCCGCCCACCAATGGGCACCATCTCGATAACCCGGTATCCTTCAATGCTTTGGGACGTGAGACGGGTGGACGAATGCGCCCACTCATCTGGGGATGTTTCCGCGGGGACGCTCGTCACCGTGACAACCAGGTTGGGAGCAAAAGACCCTCGCGCAGGAGCTACGCACACCAGATCTACGACCGAGGAAGCCGTTTCGTCGACGTGTATTCCGGTCAAGGCCTGACGTACGGTGTCGGTCGGAGCTCCCCGCCATTTGTCAGGTAAGCGCACAGAGATGCGCTCCCCCGTTACCGTATGCGTTAGCTCTGGTTCCAGTTCGGCCATGCTAGTGTCCTTTTCGTCTGGTCGGCGCCTGCCTTGGAATTGCACGCACAGTGTGATCCCGGTCAAACTCTACACAAATTCACGCTTAACAATCATAGTTTTTGCA
>JAUNVE010000029.1:6288-24521 GCA_030537795.1 Actinomycetaceae bacterium | reverse complement strand
CAATTGGGTAAGAGCATCGAGAGCAAGGACGATGGCGCCGATGCCGAGGATTCCTCTGGCGGCGTTCCGCGGCTGCGATCGTTGTGTCATTAGCCAGGGCAGAACGGTTAGGAGGCCCGCCACGATTAAAATGATGTACATACGGTTCGTGACGCCGTAGAAACGTCGGAAAGTCATAGTGAGTGGACCGAGTACACTGTCGTTGGCCCAGCCTTTGCCCGCTACGACGTCGGCTCCTACCAGGAATAGCGTGAGTGCCCCCACCATTGATGCAGGGTGGTCAGTTTGACTCATCAACGCAGTGATTACGATAGCGATCAGGAGACTAATCGCAAACGGAGTAATACGCGCAAGAGGATAGTTCCACCACGGTATGAGATTCATGAGTATCGCACTCGGGATTAACGCGAAAACCACCGTATTCCACCACGCAAGATTACGCCAAATGAAAGTGGGGCCGCCGCGTGGTTCTCCCGGTGGAGCAGGACGTCGAAGAAAATGTGCGAGCGTAGCCAGTACGCCGATCAGTGCCGTGACACCGTAGAAAGTAAACCACCAGGGTGAGGCAAGAGCGGCGGTTTCGGCGTGGCGTTGCTGTTGTTGTAGCAGGCGGATGGCGGCATCAATATTTTCGGTAGGAACTTCATGTAAAGCGCCGAAACCGGTGGAAAATGCCGCCGACGGCACGTGATTGAGATCTTCAAGACCGATAAGTCCGTCAGTATGAGTGGCTGTTGACCCAAGCATTCCCGACTGATTGCTATCGGTGTACCAGGTGGCGACGAATTGGAGACGTGCAGCGGTAGTGGCATCGGCGGTGGAGGCGAGCACAATATGTTCGTATTCGGCCGTGTTAAGACCGTCGAGCGTATTAAGGAATGTCGCCAGGACATTGGCGACTTGCGCGGCGTGCTGCTCATCCGCCGGGTCGGTAGTAATGGACCCCAGATCAACGACGTCACTGGCATCAAAAAGAGGGGCAAGCACCTTGCCTGATTCCAGTGGATCCATCGTCTGGGCGGCGGTATTTGTACGCATATTGGCCACGTGTGCTGTTTGGAGAGCGGCCATGAGTCGCGTATCGCTCAGATCGATGTCGCTCGCGGTCAATCCGCGAGTGACCATGAGCAGTATCGAATTCGCTGAAGGTTCTGCACCGGTCTGGTCGATCAGTTGTGGCTGGGGAGTAGTGGCAATAGCGCTGCCGGTCATTTGTGCGAAGGTAGCTCCACCCGGTATGGCGGCAAACGCCATTATTGCGATGGCAGTAATGATGAAAGCGTAGATTCGCGCAGTAGCATCGCAAATTCCGAAACGGCTCTTCATAGGCGCCCTCCTTTCACCGTGCTTATACGGCTATCGTAGTGTGTGAGCGGAGGGCGTGCGATGCAAGATCCGATCGCTCAATCGCCGGTTGCGCGCGATGCGTAATCCGTCTCGACGGGCACGTTCGGCCGTGATAGCCATAAGAAAGTCTTCGGGGTGAACCTGCCCGCTGGGGCGCGGATATACGTACTGTTCAGCGTGACGAGCAAGATGCAAAGCTAGCTGGTTACGCGCCTGTGGGTGGAGTGAGTCTCGCCGCGCGATGAACTGGCGGATGCCGAGGGCCAGACCGGTTGGTAGCGATGCCACATCGGCACTGTGCGCCCACATTTGTAAATGGGGAGGCATAGGCATCGGGGGCTGAACTTTGAGTGGGATGCGTTCCTTGATGACAACGGTTCCTGCGGCCATATCTCCCAGACGCCGGCTTTTGCGGGTCACGAGCATCGCGCAGATGCCGAGCGTACCCGACATCATCCAGATTTCAACGATTCCGATCACGTGACGGACAATGGCCTGCTGTAACCCTGACGGCCCCATATCATCGCGCACAACGCGGGTACCGAATATGAATTTACCAATCGAGCGTCCTCGCGTCAGGGTCTCCATCGTCACCGGATAAAGCAGGAGACCGGTGACGATAATCGTGATGATGAGAACATGTGCTATCGCCTCATCAGGGATGGGTAATACGGCAAAGAGGATGGACAGGGCAATCATGGTGATGATCGCGGCGATAACGTCGATGGCGCCCGCACCTATCCGAAGGGCGATTCCCGCCGGGGGAATATCGAGCGCAACTCCCTCGCCAACCACAACGTCGTCGGCCACGAGGTTTTTCGGCTTATCCATGACACATACGTTACCGTCACGTACTCTTATTCCCATGGATCTTGACGCGTTTGTATCAGCGAATGAGCCCCTGTGGCGCGAACTTGACCTATTGACGCGCAATCCACGCTTAAGCGCATCGCAGGCGGAACGCATTGTCGATCTGTATCAGCGGACGTCAACCCACCTGTCGATTCTGCGATCACAATCGCCTGATCCTACCCTCATCATGGCGCTGTCGAGTCTGTTGGCGCGTGCCCGGCGACGAACCGGCCGCGCGCATACCTCCTCCATCCGCTCATTCACGAGCTTCTTTACCGAACGTTTTCCCGCTACCCTGTACCGCCTGCGGTGGTGGTGGTTGACGACGATGGTGGCGAGCTATTTAGTGGCGATAGTATTCGCGCTGTGGACCTACTTTCATCCTGAAATACATGATCTGATTGGTGTCCCCGAAGCTGTTGAAAAACTGGTCGAACACGATTTTGAAGCCTATTACTCCGAATATGCGGCTAGTCATTTCGCCCTCTACGTGTGGACAAATAATGCCTGGGTAAGCGCTTTGTGTGTGGCAATGGGCATAACTGGTATTGGCACCGTCGCAGTGCTATTTTCCAATGTCGCCAACCTGGGAATCATAGCTGCGCTGATGATTTATCACGGCAGAGCCGGCCTATTCTTTGGCTTGATTGCCCCGCATGGACTGCTGGAACTCACTTGCGTATTTGTGGCCGGGGGCGCGGGGCTAGCTCTCTTTTGGTCGTGGGTTGCGCCGGGAAATCGGACCCGCACAGACGCCCTCTCGCATCAAGGGCGAATCACGATGAATGTCGTCATCGGCCTCGTATTCGTCCTCGCCATTTGCGGGATCATTGAGGCCTTTGTGACACCCTCAGGATTGCCGACGGCAGCGCGTGTCGGCATCGGTGTTACCGCGTGGCTTGCATTCATGTGGTACGCACTCGTATTTGGCCGTAAAGTCAGCCGTCGCGGAATTACTGGAGATATTGAGGCGTGGCGGCGTTCTGAAGAGGTCGTCGCGGTTGGCTAGGTGTGGCGGCATGCGGGGGTATTGCGCGATATTTCGATAAGTTGACGCGATCTGGGGGCTTACCACGCTATGTTGTCGAGAGCTTACGCCATGATGTTGGGAGACTGGGCGCGCACCAACTGCAGTACAGGCTAGCGTGTATACACGAAAGCGTGTACTGTAAGGAGGTGTTTCACTTATCTGCATCCCCGAGCCATATCGAAGCGGTAACCGCCCTCGGTCACGCGCTTTCGGAAGAAGTGCGTACGAAGATTCTCCTCGAACTGCGCATCCACCCCGCCTACCCATCGCAACTGGCTGACCAGCTCGGTGTGTCGCGTCAAGTAATGTCAAATCAACTCAACTGGTTAAAAAACCGCGGCCTGGTTGTTGCCACCCGAGAAGGGCAACGCGTTTCCTATGAGTTGGCATCACCGCATTTAACCCACGCGCTTGACGAAATGCTCAAGGTGACACTTGCCATCGACCCCAGTTGCTGCTCCTGCGCAGAACACTGTGGATGTACCCCCGGAACATGCGCCTGCCCGTGTTGCGTTGGAGCTAGCGAGGAATGCCATGACTGATAGCATCACCATCGCTCCAAATACTCGTCAAACCCAACTCATTCGACGAGTACGTTTCATCGTCGCTTTCACCATTACCTACAATATTTTTGAAGCGATTATCGCGCTGTTTGCCGGGCATGAAGCCTCATCGTCCGCGCTTTTAGGATTCGGCTTGGATTCGAGTGTGGAAGTCCTCTCGGCCATTGCGGTGGCATGGCAATTCGCCGCACCGGATCCACGCAGGCGAGAAAAGCTCGCGATGCGCTTGATTGCCATCTCCTTTTTTGGCCTCTCCATCATCGTAGTATCCAGCTCGGTGCGCGCCCTGCTCGGGTACTCGCACGCCGAACACTCCACAATCGGAATTATCCTTGCAATTGCATCGGTCATTATCATGCCCGTGGTCTCATATTTCGAACGCATAACCGGACGCGAACTTGGATCACATTCGGCAGTAGCCGACTCCAAACAAACACTGATCTGCACATACTTATCAGCGGTGCTATTGGTTGGACTCGTACTCAATAGTACGCTGGGATGGGCGTGGGCCGACCCTGTGGCAGCTCTTGTCATTGCGGGGCTCGCAGGCAAAGAAGGAGTAGACGCGTGGAACGGTGACGCCTGCTGCGCACCCACGCTACCTGTCGACACGGACTGTGCTGACACAGCGTGTTCGAGTGGAGCATGCGATTGCTGAGGAGAAAGCTCAATGCACACCCATTCCCATAGTCACGGCCACAGCCACTCTCACACATCCGGATCGCGCACTCGGTTAATATGGGCGCTACTAGTCACCTCAGGTATTGTCGTTGCCGAACTCATTGGCGCGTGGATTTCCGGGTCTCTTGCGCTGGCGGCTGACGCGGGACATATGATTGTCGACTCATCCGGCCTCCTCGTCGCCCTCATTGCCGCACAACTCATGCTCAAACCCCGTACCGATCAACACACCTGGGGATGGGGACGAGCAGAGGTGATCGCCGCCGCACTGCAAGCCGGAATGCTCGTCATCATTACCGGCGTAGTCACGTGGCACGCCCTCATGCGGCTCATCACCCCGGATGATCTCCATCCTGTTCCAATGCTCATCATTGGTGTCATCGGCCTGTTGGCAAATGTCATCTCCTTGAGCATCCTCGCCAGTGATCGCCATGCCTCACTCAATATGCAAGCTGCCTTCCTCGAGGTCCTCAACGACGCACTCGGCTCACTAGCCGTTATCATTGCCGCCGTCATCGCGTTAACAACGGGATGGACAGGCGCCGATGCCATCGCCTCACTCATCATTGCCGCGATGATGGCCCCGCGAGCCTACGTACTTCTACGCGGAGCCATCCGCATCCTCATGGAACAAACTCCCCCCGAACTTGATTTGGCCAATGTTCGCCAACACATGCTTGAACTCGTCGGCGTTATCGACGTTCACGACCTCCACGTCTCCACCATTCAAACCGGGGTTATCGCCCTCACCGCACACCTGTCTGTTGACGAGGATATGAGCGTTCCAGATCGCAACCGCCTACTGCACGAACTAGAAGAATGTACGGCTGAACATTTTCCGCTCGCCATCAATCACACGACATTCCAGTTCGATTCCGTGCATCACAGTACACACGAAAATCTCACGCATTAATGAGCTGTTATAGACAACTACAGTAATCCGCGCGCTTTAAGATCAAGATAGTGGTCAACAACCCGCATCGGCAGTTGTTCCGGAGTATCTTCGACGACCGTAATTCCCAACTGCTGCAGAGCCGTCGCCGCAGCTTGTCTGCGTAACGACGTGCGGGCAACAGCAGCAGCCTGGTACACATCACTGACGCTTTCGTATAGCTCCGGTGAAGCCGAAGTTTCCGGGTCAACCGCAGACGCAATGAGAATAGAGTTCCGTTTCGCTAGGTTGACAAGAACCGGAAGCAGATCCTCGTCGAGCACATTTGGTTCGATGGGCGTCAATATGACAATGAGAGACAGTTTCGTGCCCAGCGCGGTCACAGAATTTGCCAGGGCCGTCCAATCAGCTTCGATAATCCCTGCGTCGAGGGGAGTCATCGCGTGGGAGAGTTCACGTAAAATATCTCGGCGTCCAGGCTTGATAACCGACGCGCGCACCGACTGATCCCCCGCCAGAAAACTGACGGTATCTCCCGCCTTCGCGCATACCGCTCCCAAGAGAAGGCACGCATCCATTTGGGCGTCAAGACGCGTGATGTTGCCCAATCGCACGGCGGCAAGTCGGGAGGTATCCATCACCATGGCGATGTGGCGATCACGCTCTGGCCTCCACGTGCGGACAATAATGCCTTCGTCCAGCCGCGCGGTTGCCCTCCAGTCGATGGAACGCACATCGTCGCCTTCAACCCATTCGCGCAGAGAGTCGAACTCTGTGCCCTGTCCGCGCCGGCGCGCAAGCGCCTGCCCTTCCACCTGCTGGAGTTTTGCCAGTGCTCGCGGAAGGTGCTTGCGGGAAGGAAACTCGGGCAGGCTCCGAAGTACCGAGTCGACCCGAAAAGATACTTGTTTCGCAGCCAGTCGTAACGGCCCCCACGATCGAATGGTGACGTGATCACCTGCCAGTCTGCCGCGCCGTGTTGGCGCTAAAACAGTGGTGAGTTGGCGCGGTTCATTCGGTGTTAACGAAAAAGAATGGCGATTATTTCGAGCTCCAGCAGAGGGTTGCCACGCATCGCGCATCTGCGCGCGCATTCGTTTGGGGCCCGTGACAGTTACCGTGGATACCGATTCTTCGCCCACGCGAATTGGCGCGGGGTCGCTTCGCTCAACAGTGAGTTGATGCGGTGACGGCGCCAGCAGGAAATCAACCAGCACGGCAACCACCACGAGTACCGACCACGCGGTCACCGTGAGTGGCGAGGGCCAAATCACCACCGGTATTAGTCCCGCCATGAGGACAGCGGGCACGCGCCAGGAAATACTCATCGCGGAACCGGAATGGAATCGAGTGCGGAGGCCAACACGCTTTCGACACGCACACCTTCAAGTTCGGCTTCTGGGCGCAGGGCAAGGCGATGCGCGATTGTTGGTTGCACGAGTGTTTTGACGTCATCGGGGGTGACAAAGTCTCGTCCGGAAAGCCATGCCCACGCCCTCGATGTCGCAAGGAGGGCGGTGGCGGCACGCGGTGACATACCGAGGGTGAGCGATGGGGTTTGCCTGGTAGCGCGCGCAATATCGACAATGTAGGCGATCACCTCGGGGCGTATGTGAACGCTACGCACGGCTTGGATTCCAGCTTCTAGATCAGCGGCACTGGCAACAGGTTGCAGACCCGCGGCGTCGAGGTTAGATGCATCGAATCCCTGGGCATGGCGTTGCACAATTTCGATTTCTTCGCTGCGTTCGGGAAGGTCCATATTGACCTTGATGAGGAAGCGATCAAGTTGTGCTTCGGGTAGCGGATACGTGCCTTCGTATTCGATGGGGTTTTGGGTGGCAGCCACCATAAAAGGCGCGGGCAGAGCGCGAGGCTGGCCGTCAACGGTCACCTGTCGTTCAGCCATGGCTTCGAGCAGGGACGCCTGGGTTTTTGGTGGGGTGCGGTTGATTTCATCCGCCAGCAGAAGATTGGTGAAGACCGGTCCCGCGCGGAAACGGAATTCGCCGGAGCCGCGATCATACATGAGTGATCCAGTGACATCTCCGGGCATGAGGTCCGGTGTGAATTGCACGCGTTTGTGGTCAATGTCCAGGGCCTTCGCCATTGCCCGAATGAGGAGGGTTTTAGCAGTGCCGGGAACACCTTCGAGGAGCACGTGGCCGCGGGTCAGCAACGCGATGATGAGCCCGGTGACGGCCGAATTCTGGCCGACGACCGCTTTCGCGACTTCAGCTTGAATTCGCCCGAGCGCTTCGCGTGGGTCGGTGGTGGGATCAGCCATGGTCTACCTCCTGGATGAGTGTGGCTAGCTCGTTGGCGAGAGTGAGCAGGTGTTTTTCTGAGTGGATAATAGAATGGGTTAAGAGGGCGCGTACGTTATCTTTCTCGCGTCCGGTGCGGTAGACAACCGCATTGATCAGAGCCTCCTCGGAGACGCCGTTGGGTAGGTGGAGGATGCGAATAATGCGTTGACGCGCATCGTATTGCAAATGAGTGAAAGGCACGGTCAGATCACGGCTACGTTCGTATAGCCGGCCGAGAGAGTGAGTTGTTTCCGCGGCTTTAATCGTGACCGGTAAGCGCTCGGTAGCCAGACGACCGAAACGGCGTCCGCGCCAGAACATAATCGCCAGTACGGTTACGAGTGCGAGTAAGCTCATGGGGAACGCCCACGGCGGCAGGAATCGCCAGACGGTGCCTTCCGTACTGTCGAAGATCGTGTCCTCACTGGGTTCGGAGTAGTACCAGACGAGACTGTCGGTTGATCCCAGAAGTGTCAGTGCGGCGGCAGCATTGTCGTAACTCGTGATTTCTCTATTGGTAAAGAGCCCATCTGAGCCGAGTACAACGATTTGTGGGTGGGTATCGGTTTTGTCGATGGCAACAACGTAACCCCCCAACTCGTCCGAGAAGCAGGAGCGGTAGCCCGTATCCGCTGCAAAGGTGATGATGGTCGGACTATTCGTAATCTGCGTCGTGTGGCCAAAAATATCGCGGCAGTCCGTGAGCTGAGAAAACTCCGGCCGCTCGTATGCGGTGTCGTTCGCGGGGTCGCCCTCCCCAACGGTGTCATCGTTGGAAGCGGGGTAATCGAATAGGTAGTCTTCATCCAGCTCAATACCGAGGTGGTAGAAATAACCAACGTTGGCGCTGGCGATGACAACACGTTCCGCGTCGCGCGCCTGTTTCATAATGTACTCGAAGTCGTCGCCGGAAAGGTATCGTGTGCCGATGAATGCGAGGGTTTTTCCTGCGTAAGATCCCGATACCTCGGCGGGTTGGGTGAGGATTGTGACGTCAACGCCCCGATCTTTGAGGACCTGAGCGAGCGCACGTGTTCCTGCGGGTTCCGCTGACCGTGGATCGAGGGGCCGGCCGGGCGGTTGAGGCCACAGTGCGTAGGTCAGCAAGATGAGGGCGGCCGCGCCCACAATGATCCACAGTGTGCTGGATTTCAACCATTCACGTCCGCTACGTCCCAGCGCTTTCCCGCTACTCATGACACGGGGGCTTTCATATCGGACATACGTGCGTGGATAGCGTGACAGAGTCGGAGGAGGACATCGACATCCGCGACTGTTGTTCGCGGTTTCGGGTCAGTGGAATAGGCCGCCGTATTGAACGCGGCGGCACTGTGCTGAATATCCCGGTAAAGATCGGGATATTCGGCGCTCATCGTGCGCGCCACTTCACCAACTGTGCGCCCGGGGGAAATGTGGAGGATTCCTGCTCGATCAAAACGAGCAATAATCGATCGGAAGGCCGCCTTGACAGCTTCGTCGGGGTCCGTTTCACGATGCTCAACGGCGAGTTGAAGGTACTCTTCGGGTGAAATCGTGGGATCAAGGAGGGCGTCGTCACCCGGTTGTGCCGCACGTGAAAGCTGGGCGCGACCACGGATATTTCGAAAGATCCACCACAGGAGGGCAACGACTAATCCCAGAATGAACAGGGTGATGACGATCCAGGCGGTATCTGCGGAGATATCGAGGTCTCGCAGTAACGGCGCGAAGAGCCAATCGAAAAAATCCTGAAGCCAATTTCGTCGAGAGAGATACTCCGGTTTAAGAAGCTCATCACTCAGCCACTCACGCGCCTCGTCCGGTGTGGGTGCGACAGGAATATCGCGCGAAATAATCATTGAACTACTGGCGGCGTATTCAGTGAAGGAGTGTTCGACATCAGGTCGATATCGAAGCCTTCCTTCCGAATACGCTGATCGGTGTACATGAGAGCGACGAAAGCCGTCAGAAGCGGCTGAGAGATGATGAGGGTGAGTGCTGCCGACGCACTCATGCTGAGCGTCATTGCGACCGAACTGGCGGCTGCGTCAGATGCCAGGAACAGACTTACAATGGTCAAAATCATTGACACTGGCAAGGCAACGGCTGAAGCCAGCATTTGCACGACCATGTTAATGACCATCGAGTAGCCCAAGATACGGAAGAACGCGGTGCGGGTCAGGAGCCAACTGCGTTTCACTGCACTAACTGGACCAATCAGTTCGTTCACCGAAGCAGGCATCGCGAATATGAGTCGAATCCCCAAAAATGCGCTGAGCACCAGCATGACGAGAACTACGCCAATTCCAAGTCCAAAAAAAGTTGACCCCGACAGTTCCATGCCCTCAGAAAGGAAGAGGAGGAGAATGAGGGTTGTCATCGGTAGCGCCAAGATGACGCCTGTGAGAAGGATGGTCAGGATATAGTTTTTCAGATTTGGTCTGATCTGCTTCCACGTATCCGCTACCGTAATGCGGTTGCCTTTAACCGCTTCTATCGTCACGATCGTCAACGGAGCCAGGAGAATAACCGACGCGATGAGCTGCAAGAGGAAGGTGAGAGGCGTCATCGTGCTGAACGTCATCATGGGATCGTCGAATGTACTAAATAGTAGCGGCGTCAGTAGGAGCTGGAGTGGCAGCGCCA
Source organism: Actinomycetaceae bacterium (assembly GCA_030537795.1). Taxonomy (GTDB): domain Bacteria; phylum Actinomycetota; class Actinomycetes; order Actinomycetales; family Actinomycetaceae; genus Gleimia. The sequence continues at coordinate 14,222 of JAUNVE010000029.1, read as the reverse complement.
GTAACGTTGCCAGCAGGACAACGATGAACGTCAGGCCGAAGGTTGCTTTGGGGTTAAAACGCAAAAGCTGGAAGATTCCACCCATGACGTCCCCGAACTGGAGAGGGCGAATGGGCACAATCCCCGGCTTCATCTGAGCCCACGTCATGTAATTATTCTGCCCGTACTTACTTTGACCACCGGGCCCCATTTGATTGTTTTGATACGGCTGGCCGTAACCGGGTTGAGCAAACTGTGGTTGACCATAGCCCGACTGTCCCTGCGCGGACGGATAGGTGGGATAACCGGAGGGTACCTGCCCGTACCCCGGCGGCATATAACCCGGGTTTGTGGACCCCGCCTGCCCATAACCCGAGGGAGGCGGATTTGTGGGATTAGCGTCGGGGTGTGGCTGAGAACCGGGCGCGGTCCAGTACTTCGGTGGCTGCTCGGGGATGCTCGGGTCAGACATGGAACCTCCTTAATTAAGTCAAAAATAGCAACCATCACCCCCAATAGGCGAGTGTCCGCTCAGAAATGATCATTCTGATGAAGCACCCTCAGGTGCTGTCGAACCGTCACTTCACTCAAACGCGGCAGTTATTAACCGCATCGGAGCTTGAGCGCATGCTTGTCTACGCGCACATCGATAGCGTGTGCCACACCAATAGCATCGCCATCAACCTGCACCGCCTGCGCCATTTTCGTATGCGTATGAACGGTATGAGCCTTTTTAAATGCGAGATTTCCGGTTGTTCCTGGAAGCGATTCCGGGCGCATACCGATTCCCTGCGCCAAAATCTTGGTAAATAAATCCATCCACCCAATCAGGCCGGCTTTGGCGTCAAGAATAGTGACATCTATGAGACCGTCACCCATTTCAGCATCTGGAACCAGCACAACTCCGGCGGTTAAAGTTGAACAGTTCGCGAACAGAAGTGAACGCGAGGTTACCGTATACCGCTTCTTTCCATCCAACGTCACGGTGGCGCGTGTTTGGGGAGCGCGCAGGGACTGTGCGCCAGCGACTACATACGCCCCCCAGCCCATGTGTTTTTTCAGTTCCGACGATGTACCGGCCATCAGCTCCGCATCCCACCCTTGGCCGGATATAACGAGAAAAGCGTATTCGTCGTCGCTGGGAGGCAAAACGCCCTTTTTCTGTAAACCTTCGAGATGCGGCGACGGAAGCAGAGACCCTTCTGCCGGTAGCTCTGATTCCTCGACGACCTCCGATACGCGCAGCCACGCTAAATCGGACTTAGTTTCCAAACCAAAAAAGGCGATATCAACGGCCTCTTGCAAATTATCCGGTGGGATTGACAGGTTGCGGGCTAGAAGATTGCCCGTACCGAAGGGCAACACCGCCATCGGAATACCCGAATGCGCGACACCGGCTGCCACCGCTCGCACGGTACCATCTCCACCGGCAGCAATGATGAGAGCCGCCCCGTCAGCAACCGCTTGCGCAGCCTGCCCGGTACCGGGATCCGCCACCGTGGTTGGTAACCATACGGGGTTTGCGAGTCCGGCCTCCGCAGCTCCTAAGGTGACGAGTTTGCGCAACCGATGTGCCCTCGAGACTTTGATGGGATTGTAGATGACATACGGGGTCAATCTTTTAGATGACACGAATGCTCCTTGCCTCGGGTGATGGTTTGAGAATATCGGTTTGACCCGGCAGATACACGTTTTGCTCAGCGGCACCCGAGACCGTAAGCAGCTGCCGACATACGACTATGTGCGCGTAGGCGGTAGGCTGGAGCCATGATTGATCTGAAAGCCTTGCGAGATAACCCTCAGCCAGCTCGCGACTCCCAAATCGCGCGCGGCGAAGACCCTGCCCTGGTTGACCGCATTCTTGCCGCCGACCAAGCCCGCCGTGAAGCTCTACGCGAGTTTGAAACCAAGCGCGCAGAGCAAAAAGCGGTGTCACGTGCCATCGGTAAGGCTTCTCCCGAGGAAAGACAGTCCATTCTCGCGCACGCCAAGGAGCTTGCCCAAGAGGTCAAGGAACTCGAAGCTCGATCCAATGAGCTCGCCGGCGACACCGACGCCCTCGCCAAGGCCATTCCCAATATTATTGTGGAGGGCGTACCTGCTGGCGGGGAAGATTCTTTTATCGACCTGCGACACGAAGGTACCCCACGCGACTTCGCCGCCGAAGGTTTTGAGCCGCAAGATCACCTCGCCCTTGGCGAAGCTCTCGGCGCCATCGATATGAAACGCGGCGCCAAAGTATCCGGTACGCGTTTTTACTACCTCACCGGCATCGGGGCGCGCCTCGAACTCGCGCTACTCACCATGGCCCTCGACCAGGGTATTGCGAATGGCTTTACTCCGATGATGACGCCGACCCTCGTCACCCCAGCCATCATGGGGGGCACCGGATTCCTCAACGAGCACTCCGAGGAAATCTACTACCTTCCCACCGATGACCTCTACCTCACGGGCACATCCGAAGTGGCGCTCGCGGGCTATCACGCTGACGAAATTATTGACCTGGACAGCGGCCCTAAACGGTACCTCGGATGGTCCACGTGCTATCGGCGTGAAGCGGGCTCAGCGGGCAAAGATACCCGTGGAATTATTCGTGTCCACCAGTTCAACAAGGTGGAGATGTTCTCCTATTGCTCAGTTGAGGACGCAGTTGCAGAACACGAGCGGTTCCTCGCGTGGGAAGAAGAAATGCTCGCCAAGGTTGAGCTTCCCTACCGGGTAATTGACACTGCGGCGGGGGATTTGGGAACATCCGCCGCGAGAAAGTTTGATTGCGAAGCGTGGCTACCAACCCAGAATCGATGGATGGAAGTGACGTCGACCTCCAACTGCACGACATTCCAGGCACGCCGACTCAATATTCGTGAGCGCGCGGAGGGCGGCACCCGCACGGTTGCCACCTTGAACGGAACGCTTGCAACCACTCGCTGGATCGTCGCCATTCTCGAGAATCACCAAAATGCTGACGGTTCTGTCAATGTGCCCGCGGCGCTGCAACCCTACCTCGGTGGACTCAAGAAGGTGGAACCACTTTCGTGAGCAACCCGTTACTGACACCCCCACCGACCACACTGGCTCCCATTCCTTTTGAAACCCTCGTTAAACAAGCGTTAGAAGCTATGCCACCTGATCTGGAGGGCGCCTCACCGCGACTTCTCATTGCGCTTGATGTCGACGGAACACTATTGACAACAGAGGGCGCAACCGATGTTACGAAATCCCGTATTGCTGCCATGCAGGAAGCCGGGGCCCACGTAGTGATTGCCACCGGACGTGGGGTGGGAGCAACCGCTCCGTTGTTTAAACAGGTTGGCATCCACGATGGCTGGGCGGTATCTTCCAACGGAGCTATTACCCTGCGTATACAGGCCGGAACTGTGGAGATTATTGAGCGGCAAGTTTTTGACCCGGCGCCGGTTATTGAGCAAATAGCCAAACACTACCCCCAGGCACTACTGGGTGTAGAAGATGCTGATTCAACTATGCGAGTGTCTCAGGAGTTTCCCCCCAATGAACTGTTAGAAGATTGGCAGCTCGATTCGATTGAGGGCCTCAGTTCGATTCCTGTTTCCAAGCTGATAGTGCGTATTCCCGACATGGACCGCGATGAATTCGTGGACCGTATGGGCGAGCTTGACCTATCGATGGTTGAACCCGCCATCGGCTGGACTTCGTGGATGGATGTCAACCCGCCAGGGACGACAAAAGCTTCAGCATTGGAAGCTCTTCGCACCAAACTTAGCATTCCTTCGACCGGCACCGTCTCGGTTGGTGATGGAACCAATGACATGGCGATGTTGCGCTGGGCCTATCACGGTGTTGCGATGGCGGGGGCGACGGATGAAGTGCGCTCCAGTGCCGATACCGTAACCGGACCTGTCGAATATGACGGTGCGGGGGCAATCATGGAAGCTCTGCTACGCAAAACAGGCGCCGGTGATACCGACTAGATTGAGATATCGACCGGTGCGGATGGAGATAATATTTTCTGTCCAGTTTCACGACTTGCTATGGTGTGGTTGAGATGCTCGCAGGTGGGCTAACCTGGTAAAAGCGGTTAAAATCCGCGCAAACGTTACAGTTTGACTACTTTTTGCGTTTTTCGCCGCCACCACTTGCGCTCTGTGTATATACACGATTGACTCGAAATGTTGCCGTCGGTTTTCGCCGTCGGCTATGTCAACACATTGTTCATGGAGGAACATATGCGAACCACCAAATCACGCTTCGCTGTACTCGCTGCTGGAGCAGCGGCTACGGCGTTGGTACTGGCCGGATGCTCCGGCTCCAACGATCTCAAGGGAGGTGGCTCTGAGGGCGATTCGGCAGGCTCGGATACCGACTGTTCCGCATTTGAAGAATATGGCACCTTCGATGGTGAAACCGTTACCTTATTCTCTTCGATTCGTGAGGTCGAAGCCGACCAGCTACAGGAAACTTTCGACAAGTTCACCGAGTGCACGGGCATTACCGTGACCCATAACGGTGTAGGCGAGTTTGAATCTCAGATTCTCGTTCAGGTCGAAGGCGGCAACGCTCCGGATCTTGCGATCTTCCCGCAGCCCGGCCTCCTGCAACGCATGGTGAAGGACGGACACGTCCTCGCCGCTCCTGCAGAAGTGGAAGCCAAAGTTGATGAAGGTTGGTCCGAAGACTGGAAGGCATACGGCACTATTGACGACACCTTCTACGCCGCGCCGCTGATGGCTTCGGTGAAGTCCTTTGTCTGGTACTCACCATCCATGTTTGAAGAGGGCGGCTATGAGATCCCAGAAACCTGGGATGACATGATGGCCCTGACCGAACAGATCGCACAGGACGACCCGGACGCTAAGCCGTGGTGTGCCGGTATTGAATCCGGTGGCGCAACCGGTTGGCCCGCAACCGACTGGATCGAAGATGCTGTTCTTCGTTCCGCTGGCGCTGACGCATACGATCAGTGGGTCGATCACGAGATTCCGTTTAACGATCCCAAGATCGTGGAAGCAACCGAAATGGTCGGGAAGATCCTTCGCGACGACAATTACGTTAACGGCGGTATTGGCGATGCCCGTTCCATTGCGACGACCTCTTTTAACGACGGTGGCCTGCCGATTCTTGACGGCCAGTGCTACATGTACCGCATGGCTTCCTTCTACGAAGCCCAGTGGCCCGAAGGCACCAATGTTGCCGAAGATGGCGACGTCTTCGCCTTCTACCTCCCCGGCATGACCGCCGATGAGAAGCCGCTTCTCACCGCTGGCGAATTCGTGGGTGCGTTCAACGACAACGATGCCACCAAGGCCGTCCAGGCTTATATGGCGTCCTCCGAGTGGGCAAACACCCGCGTTGAAATCGGTGGCGTGACCTCCGCGAATAAGGGTGTTGACCCCTCGCTCGCATCCTCGGATATTCTCCGTCTGGCGATGGAACTGCTCCAGGATGACACCGCGATTGCCCGTTTCGATGGTTCTGACCTCATGCCTTCTGAGGTTGGCGCCGGCTCTTTCTGGACAGCGATGACTCAGTGGATCAATGGAGAGAAGGACGTTAACACCGTCCTCTCTGAGATCGAGTCCAGCTGGCCGACCGAGTAAGTCAGATAGTGAATTCCTGATAGGTAGGGCGAGCGATTATTTCGCTCGCCCTACCATCACGGAGGCAACTTATGGATTTCTTCCTCTATACCAAGATTGGGCAAATGATCCTGGCGGTCATTGCCCTCACGCTGGTGGTACTCGTGCTGCTGGGGTTAGCCTCGCTGGCCGACCGGTTGAAAGGCCGTGGCCGCACATTTGCGGCGGTTATTGTATTCCTGGGTCCGGCAGCACTACTGCTTGGCTTGGGGTTGATTTACCCGGCTGTCAGAACAATCGGTATGTCGTTTATGGACCGCCGCTCCGAGAATTTCGTCGCACTGGCGAACTACGAGTGGATGTTTACGGCTACTGACTCCAAACAAGCCTTTATTAATACGTTCTTGTGGGTAATCCTTGTTCCGACGATTTCCACAGCGGTTGGACTTCTTTACGCGATTCTGATTGACGGCAAACGCTTTGAGAAGATCGCTAAGTCGCTACTGTTTATGCCGATGGCTATCAGCTTCGTGGGAGCCGGCATTATCTGGAAATTCGTCTACGAGTACCGCGGCGCGGCTCAGACCCAGCGCGGCCTCTTAAATGCGATTATCGTGGGTCTCGGTGGCGAACCGGTGCGATTTTTGCAGGATTCGCCGCTCAATACGATTTTCCTCATTGTCGTCATGATTTGGGTTCAAGCCGGTTTTGCCATGGTGCTTTTGTCGGCCTCCATCAAGGCCATCCCGAATGACATTGTGGAAGCCGCCCAGCTCGACGGCGTTAATCCGTGGCAAATGTTCCGAAATATTACGATCCCATCGATTCGCCCCACGCTGGTTGTGGTCCTCACCACGATTACCATCGCGACGCTCAAGATCTTCGACATCACCCAGACCATGACTGGCGCCAAGTTCGGCACCCAGGTGCTTGCCAATATGATGTACGACCAGTCATTCACGTACGGCAATAACGGATACGGTTCCGCGATGGCAGTCGCCATCTTCGTTCTCGTCATCCCCATCGTTGTCTACAACGTGCGTCAGATGCTGAAGAATAAGGAGGTGCGCGGTGGCTGAGCGAACAGTAGCAGAAGCCGATAGCAGTCAAACCGAAGCTACAATGGTCGAAGCAGACAAGGCTCTCGGTATTGAACCCGAGAAGCGCTCCGCGGCGACCTCCGCCAAACGAGCTCTCACGAGCCGATTTGGTTCCTTTGTCGCTATCCTCATTGCGGTGTTGTGGACGATCCCCACATTCGGATTGTTCATCACTTCTTTCCGCCCTGAATCCGACATCAAGTCCTCGGGTTGGTGGAACTTTTTTACCAATCCGAACTTTACGCTCGACAACTACCAGACAGTCCTATACGGAGCGAAATCGCAAGGCGATCTCGCCTCCTACTTCATGAACTCGCTGGTTATTACTGTCCCGGCAACGGTGGCGCCGCTCCTAATTGCGACCATGGCTGCCTATGCGTTTTCGGTGCTGAAGTGGCGCGGACGAGATACGGTATTCGTCATCGTATTTGCGCTCCAAATCGTGCCACTCCAGATGGCATTGATTCCGCTGTTGCGCGTATTTTCGGGCACTGAAGTCTCGAAGATGTTCCCCTTTCTATCGATCTGGGTGGCTCACAGTATTTTTGCGTTGCCGCTTGCGATTTTCCTCCTCCATAACTTCATGGCGGAAGTACCGCATGAGCTGGTGGAAGCAGCGCAGGTTGATGGTGCGGGCCACGTAACCACCTTCGTGCGGGTCATGCTCCCACTGATGATTCCGGCAATCGCCTCCTTTGCGATCTTCCAGTTCCTGTGGGTGTGGAATGACCTGCTCGTTGGTCTAACCTTCTCTGGTGGGCAGGATCTGACGCAGCCTCTGACCGCTCGACTTGCCTCCATGGCGGGATCCCGCGGCCAGGACTGGCACCTGCTGACGGCAGGCGCATTCGTCTCAATGATTATTCCGCTGGCCGTGTTTATGACGCTGCAACGTTATTTCGTGCGCGGCCTCATGGCTGGTTCAGTTAAGGGATAATTGCATACGTGTGAAAGCCCCCGGGGTGCTACGGAAGTAGGTTCCGGGGGCTGAGCTTTTGCGTCTTCGCGCGCCGTTTCAGCGGTTCAGACGGTTAGTTGCTTTTAGTTAGCTGCCTTTCTTGGTGCTCAGTCATCGATTCCGACACTTTGTTTTCTCGTGCGCCCTCTTGGCATCGATTCCGACACTTTGTTTTCTGTAACTGTCTGAATCGACGTGGTTTGAGGGTGTTTTTGTTTCTAAGTGTCTGAATGGCTATTGGGGGGCTGCTCAACCTTCGGTTCTGACGTTTTGTTTTCTCGTGTGCTCTCTTGGCATCGATTCCGACACTTTGTTTTCTGTAACTGTCTGAATCGACGTGGT
>JAUNVE010000029.1:0-6188 GCA_030537795.1 Actinomycetaceae bacterium | reverse complement strand
TTGAGGGTGTTTTTGTTTCTAAGTGTCTGAATCGATGAATGTGGAGGGCGTAACCATGCGTATTTGGCTAAGTGCTGCGGGCTTCACCGGAAAAGCTCTGCGAACCGCGCAGTGACGGGTAGCCCATAAGCGCTCAGAGTTAGAGACCCATCACAAGCTACCGATAGTGCGACTCGATACACCGAAAAGGCGGTGTCGAATGTTATATGAGGTGATGGATGAGGACTTTAGCCTAGTGTTTATGCGATTCAGCTCGATAGTGTCTATCGTGGTGAATAGGTTTTAAATCTGTGTCAGGAGGCCGCACATGACCTGGTTGAATTCCGTGGAACATAACCGTTGGCTCAGCCGACACACGCAAGCACTGATTCGCGCAGGGCGTAAAGCAATGGTGGAGACAGGCTTTGCGTATACGCACGCTGATGGTTCGGTCGACACGTCCCGCCCGGTTGAATTGGCGATGACCGGACGATTTACGCACGTATTTTGCATGGCAACTCTCATGGGATTACCGGGATCTCGTAAGTACGCCGATCACGGCATTCGCTGTATGACGAAGTTCTTTAAGGATCCGGTCTACGGCGGCTGGTTTTCCGCCATCGAACACAAGCCAGATGCTGAAGGAAACGGAGTCCCTGCCGGGCTCCTGGGCTCAAACAAATGGCAGTATGCAAACACTTTCCTCGCGCTCGCGGCCGCCTCTGCGACGGCGGCGAATCGTCCAGGGGGTCACGACCTCTTAATGGATGTCATCCAAGATCAAGAAAGCGTGTGGTGGGACGAGAGCGTCGACCGTGTACGCGACGGTTTTTCACGGGACTATTCCAAGGAAGATAAGTACCGTGGGATGAACTCGAATATGCACACCACCGAGGCGTATCTCGCAATAGCAGAAGTCATGAATGATCCGGTGTGGATTGATCGCGCAACGTCGATTCTCGAGTTCGTCTATCAGCAGGCGAGCCAGAATGACTGGCGCATCGGGGAGCATTTCGATGAGAACTGGAAGCCCATGCCAGAGCATTACCGTCATTCCCGTGACGACAAGTACTATCCATACGGTGTAGTTATTGGCCATCAGATGGAATTGTCACGACTAGCACTGCATGTCAGGGCGGCGAATCGGACGCTGGGACGCACCAGCCCGGATTGGCTAATGGAGCTCGCGGTTGAACTATTCGAACGCGCTCGCGTCGACGGGTGGCGTAAGAATGGTGAACCAGGCTTCGCATATACAGTTGACCACAACGGTGAAGTTGTTTCCTCAACGCGGATGCAATGGGTGGTCACCGAGGGTATTGCAGCAGCTATTGCGTTGCGTCGAGCCATATTGGATGACGGTGGTTCGGAGGGCGATGTTGAACACTACGACCACTGCTATCGTTCGTGGATTGATTACCTCGAGGAATACATCATCGTTGACAAGGGTAAATGGGTGGGAGCGCTTACCGAAAATAATGAGGTGACAGACCCCGAGTTCTCAGTACTCAATGACAACTATCACGGGGTGCAGGCTCTACTAATTCCGCGCTTGCCGTTGTGGCCGCCGTTCGCATCGGCGCTTTCGCGGGGCTTGTTGGATAAGCCGGAGGAGCCTCCGCATGATCGCAAAGCGTTCCGACTATTCCGCAAGTAGTGCGTAAGAGGGCGGCCCCGGGTGGGCCGCTTTCTTTATCTGCTGGCGTTTGCGGGTAATGCCGGCCAGCTGAGTGTCGCGCAGTTTAAGGTTGCCCGGTGGCGTCAATGGTGATCTTGCCGAAGATCCGGTTGTCGCGGGCGGCGATGAGCGCATGGGCTTCGACAATATCTGCAAGCGACATCGTTTTACCGATCACTGGCTGAATGGTTCCAGCGGCAACCAGCGGCCAGATGTGTTCGCGGAGGGCGGCGCAGATCTCCGCTTTCTTCTCGCGCGGTTGAGACCGCAGTGTTCGGGTCGTCAAAGTGCCGTTTTTGACCATGAGACGACCGATATGGAGTTCTCCTTTAGCGCCTTTCAGCATGCCGATAATGCAGATGGTGCCGCGTCGGGCGAGAGCTTTGACGTTGGATTCAAGACCGGCTGCACCGATGACATCGAGGATGAGGTCGGCGCCGTGGGGATGCTGCTCTTTGAGCTGGCTGACCCAGTCGTGATGGTAGTCGAAGCACTTTCGCGCCCCGAGCTCCTCAACTTTTCGGCACCGCTCGTCGGTGCCGGCGGTGGCATATACGGTGTGCCCCCAGGCGCTGGCTAGCTGAACGGCAATGGATCCAACCCCACCGGAAGCGCCGTGGATAAGAACAGTTTGAGAGGTGGTGGCGGAGTGGAGCTTACCCACGGTTTCGAGCACCATCCACGAGGTGGCAGCTGATTCCACCAGGCCCATGGCAGTTATGTACTCTTCGTTTTTGGTCGCATGGGGGAGAGGCAGCACTTGCGTCGCTGGAACACACACGTAGTCGGCGTAGGCTCCGCCATCGAGGAGGGCGCACACGGCTTCGCCCTCGACAATCCACGGGTGGGTTTGTGTGACGTCGGTGCCGATAGCATCAACGATTCCGGCACATTCGAGACCGAGGATTTCCGATGCGCCGGCGGGCGGGTCATAGAGTCCCTTCGACTGGAGGACGTCCGCCGGATTCACCGCGAAAGCTTCGATACGGATCCGGACTTCGTCAGGTTTAGGCTCTGGCGTGGGGAGCGTGACGCGCGTGAGATTTTCCGATAGCTGCACCGGATTGCTCGCATCCGGCAGGTCGGGGAGGGTGTGGGTGGGGATAATCGCTTCCATGGCACCATCATGCCGGATGAGGGGTGGTGGGGCATGGCAAGCCAATGACTATTATTTCTTTTTTCGCAATAGGGGAATCGGCACGCTACACTAATTGAGCTTGGAGGGTTGACCGAGCGGCCGAAGGTGACGGTCTTGAAAACCGTTGTGTCAGCAATGGCACCAAGGGTTCAAATCCCTTACCCTCCGCGGTAGCCCCGTTTTCTTGAGGTATCAGGGAAGCGGGGCTTAAAAAATACCTTCAGAAGCCACTTCAAGGTGTATATATGCCTGGTGCCCACGGAAGGTGGGCACCAGGCTTTTCGCGTAATGTGCTGTTTACTAGGAGAATCCGCCAGAGTAGGCGGCGTAAACCATACACTCATCCCTTGAGTACGTTATCCCCGCAGGGGCGGGGAACACTCTATTCAACAAACCAACAAGGGATCATCCCCGCAGGGGCGGGGCAACCCTATAATATCCAACCGTTTTCCACGTTGGAGATCGGTTTATGGAAACTGAATCGTTTCTTTGGGATACCTCAAAAAATATCTCCGCTAATAGGCCAACTGTTAGCCCCCTCACTTCGAGAGACTAATGAAATCGAAAAGCGGTCGTGACGGCACTGGGACGTTTTATACCTGTAATTCCTCCCTATTTGAATCGGTGTTTTGATAGGTGGCCTCGAAATGTCAGTGGTATGTGGTGTTTTAGAAGAGTCGAGAAACTAACTTGTATTGCTTCAAGATACGAAACCTTAGACGCCAAGTGTATCGACGAATCATTGACACTAGTTGTTGACAACAAACAAACAAGTTAATAAACTCGTGCCAGGAGGTTAACGATGACTCTCAGCAACGCGGCGCATTCGGTGTGGGCCAAGAGCTCCGGATTTGAAAGTGGGCGACCCACACTGTGGTCTCCTTTGACCGTGCACCTCGCTGATACGGCGGCTGTGACGCAAAGATGCTTCGATGAGTGGTTGACCGCAAACCAATGGGAGCTCCTTGTTGCAGGGTTGCCTCAAGACTATCCATTAGAAGACCGGTTTGAGGCATGTCGAGCATTCGTTTCTTTTATCGGCGGGACGCACGACATTGCCAAGGCAACCCCAGCTTTCTCTTGCAAAGTTCCCGATCTCGACGCGGTCATGGGTTCTTTTGGCCTGCGCCACAGTGTCGATAACCGGGCTGAAGTGCGGGAACTGCCGCATGGCCTTGCCGGGCATATCGTTCTCGAAGAGTGGCTCACGCGGCGCGGATGGGGCAAGTCGGCGGTCAATGCGGCTGCATCTGTAGTTGGTGGTCATCACGGGATTCCGCCAACGCAAACTGAAATACAGAGAGCTCGCGAGCATCGTCTGCTCGGCGACGGCCTGTGGGAAGAAGTTCGAGAAGAACTTTTGAACTGGATGGCTAACCGCACTGATCTCATAGTTTATGAGGAGATGTTGAAGCAAGCCAGGTGGAGTCAATCTGCTCTCGTTATCATCGAGGGTTTGCTCATCATGGCTGACTGGATTGCGTCCTCCGAAGAGTATTTCCCAATCTTCCCCTTAAACTCTCGATTACCGCGGATGCTTGTCGAACAGCCTGAGCTCCATCGTCAGCGAGTGGATGAGGGGTGGGGGAAAGTCGGGTTACTTCCACCCTGGGAGCCGCAGCCTCTAACGGCCAGTGATCGCGACATTCTTCACGCGCGATTCGATGTGCCGAAAGGCGCAGTGCCGCGACCGATCCAGAAGAAAGCGGTTGAGATTGCCCGGAAGATGCCTGCTCCCGGCCTCCTCATCATTGAGGACGTGATGGGGTCGGGCAAAACAGAAGCGGGCCTTATGGCGGCTGAAATTTTGGCCGACAGGTCAAACGCCTCGGGTGTGATGATGGTCCTGCCAACACAGGCTATGACCGATGCGATGTTTGCACGTTTGATCCCTTGGCTTGAACGTCTCCAGGCTCAGTCCGATCACCCTTCGATGGCAACCGTCAATCTCATCCATGGAAAGGCGAGTCTCAACCAGACTTTCCAAGAGCTCGGATATCAGAGCAGTGAAGGATTCCGCTCCCTCGAACTTCCAGATCACGCAACTGATGTTGGAATCGATGAGGGCGGAGTAGGTGCCGCTCCCAGTGGTCGAGTTACTCGGAATCCTTGGCTGTACAAGAAAAAAGCCATGCTTGCTGACTTCGTGGTCAGTACGATCGACCAGCTACTGATGGTTGCTTTGCGTACACGTCACCTAGCTCTGCGGCATCTGGGCGTCAGTCGAAAGATCGTCATTATCGATGAGGTCCATGCAGTTGATGCATTCATGGGTGTCTATCTCGAGCGCGCTTTAGAATGGTTAGCATCCTACGGCGTGACCGTGGTTGCGCTATCGGCAACACTTCCTCCGTCACTGAGGAAAAAGCTACTTGATGCCTATAGTAGGGGACTGCCTGAAGCGTTGAAATCTGAGCCCGTCGATCTGACGGATGCGGCAGAGACGCAGCAATTCTCTCGACGTCGACCAAAAGTTACCAAGCCACGACCGGAACCTCAAACTGTCTTGCATTACCCTGCAATCAGTTACATGGATGGAGGGCAGGTTAAGACAGTTGGTGTGGAACAGGCTTTTCCATCCCGTACAGTCGATCTGGATTTCCTTGATTCGGAGGATCTTCTCTCTCGGGTGGATGAATTGGTTGGTGACGGCGGCTGTCTTCTTATTCTGCGCAACACCGTTCGGAATGCTCAAGAGACGTACCATCAGCTTGTCGAGACCTATGGCGATGATGTGCGTCTCATGCACGCAAGATTCGCGGCTCAACATCGAGTTGAAAATGACGAGTGGCTGAGATCAAACTTCGGTCCACCGGGAAAAGGTAACGACCGGCCAAAGCGTGCGATTGTCGTTGCAACACAAGTTGCTGAACAAAGTCTTGATATCGATTTTGACGCAATTATTACGGATTTAGCTCCTATCGACCTGATATTCCAACGAATTGGTCGCGTCCACCGCCACGATCGCGAAGTCCGACCACCGGCGATGATGACTCCCAGTTGCTATGTACTCGACGTACCCGAACTGTCCGACAGTCAGCCCGGTGAGCAAAAGTCGATCGAGTGGAATATTTATCCTCCAGCACTTCTGTTGCGAACGGCTGCTACTTTGCATAAATACCGCGCTCAGGGATTGACACTACCGGATGATATGGCGCGCTTAACCTATTGGGTTTATGACAAGACTGATGAGATGCCAGAGAACTGGGAAAGCGCTTATCGATTACTGAAATCGGAATATGAAAATGATCAAAAAGGATCTGAAAGAGCGGCAAAGAACTTTCGATTACGTAAGTCAGGATTCAAAGATGGCGGCTTAGTCGAATGGCTGGATGATGCTCCCAGCGATGCGGAGGCACACGCGCGAGCACGTGTACGTGAAGGCGATGATTC
>JAUNVE010000068.1 GCA_030537795.1 Actinomycetaceae bacterium | reverse complement strand
CACTTGCAGCTGCCGCCCCGCCCGGGGTTCGCTACCGACCTGTATTGCAACGATCCCCTGGATGCCCATCAGCGCTCAGCAATACCCGCTTAGATTGCTGATAACGCTTCAACGGGCTTAGTTTTCACCTTTGGCCTTCGCTTCAACGCCTTCGGCGACTCGTCTGTGCGCTTCCCAAATCTCTTCTGGGAGATCACGGAATTCCTTGAGATGCGCTTCGCGGTTGCGTATTTCTTGAAGCCACTTGTCGTAATCGAGGGAGAGAATCTTATCGAGATCATCTCGGTCTCCCTCGAAGCCGTCAAGATTCAGTTCCTCCACGGTGGGGAGAATGCCGACGGGAGTGACATTGCCTTCGGCACGGCCCTCCTTGACATCCAGCAACCACAGCAGGGCACGCAGGTTGTCACGGTACCCCGGCCACAGGAAGTGCCCGTCTTCGGGATCCTTTTGGAACCAGTTGACGTGAGCAAAGATGGGAAGTTCCTTCGCATTGCGGAAGGTCTCCAACCAGTGCTTGGCGTAATCGCCCTCAGGATAGGACATAAACGGCCGCATCGACATCGGATCGTAGCGCAACACACCTTCCTTACCTTCGGCAGCGAAGGTTGCCTCCGCGCCGAGGGTGAGGCCGTCATACACGCCCTCGGGAACATCCTTGATCGCACGAATCAAAGGTTCGCGGTCGCGCACGCGGCCACCGAAAATAATGGCATCGATCGGCACACCAGTTGGGCTTTCGTAATCGGGAGCAACATTTGGAACATTGGATAGCGAGGTGGTGAAGCGTGAGTTCGGGTGTGCCCATTCATCGCCCTTCGCCTTGGAACGCTGACGCTCGACCGGGCGATCGGAGATCTTATTACCCTTCCAGTCGATCCAGCCGGTAACGTCCTCGGGGAAGTCCTTGGTTTTACCTTCCCACCACAGCTCCTCGGTATTGGGGTTGTAGGCAACGTTGGTGAACAGTGTGCGCGTACCTTCTTCGATCGCCTTCATAGCGGTCGGGTTGGACTCGTAGTTGGTGTCCTTGGCGACACCAAATGCTCCGTATTCTGGGTTCATACCGTAGATGCGACCATCCTCGGGATTGACCCACAGCCAGACGATATCGTCGCCGTAGAAGTACACCTCGTAGCGGTCTCCCAGCGCGTCGGGAGCCAACATCATAGCGAGGTTAGTTTTACCCGAAGCCGAGGGGAAGCCTCCGCAGACGTAGTAGGTCTTGCCCTTTTCCTTGTCTTTAATTCCGATCAGCATGAACTGCTCGGACAGGAACTCGCCTGATGCCCAGCCATCATATGCGGCCTGACGCAGACCGTGAGCAATCTTGCCGAGGAGGGCGTTGCCCCCGTAGGAAGAACCGAAGTGGAGGATGGTGCGATCATCGGCAACGGTAGCGAAAAGACGATTGTCATTTTCGGTTCCCTGTCCGAGATTTTCCAGGTCGCCGGTAACGTGCACGGCGCGCACAAATACGTCCGGCTCATCTATATCATTGAGGTATTTCACGCCCACACGGGCCATACGGATCATGTGAAGCGCGACGGTGCGGTTGTCGGTGAGCTCAACGCCGCGAGCCCACTTTTCCAGCGGCGATCCCGGAGCTGCCATGAGGTAGGGCACGACGTACATCGTCTTGCCCTTGGATGCGCCGGTCATACGCTCGATTTGCTGCTCGGTGGTGGCATCGGCGTCGCGCCAGTTGTTATACACGCCGCGATCACTCGGGTTGTGAGTGGCAACTACCGTACGCTCTTCGGAGCGAGCAGTGTCCTTGTAGTAGGAACGAGAGTAATAACGATCTTTTCCAGCAGGTTGGATTTCGCCATCTTTCAGAGCATCTTGAACCAGACGCTCATCGTCTTTGGCATCGATTACCTCGATAGCGTCCGGCTGGGTTATACCGGCCCACTTTTCAACGTACTTGATAACAGCGGGGTTAGTCAGCCCTGCATCCTGCAGAATCTTGGCCACGTCGGTCATATCATTCCAATCATTCGGGTGAGTGAACTCATTTGTTAGGCTATCCGAAACTATAAGTTAGTGCTAGGCCTAAAGACCGGGAAGGGAGCGTTTTTCAAGTGAAGCCACGGCATCTTTGCCCACCGATCCCAAGCTCTTTCATACGCTTTTGCCGGCGTGCCGCATACAATGAATTCAAGGATAAAAGTGAAGGTGAAATACCATGAATAAACGAAGCCTTTCGACTATCGCCATAGCGACAATAGAGGTCGTTGTCATCGTTACCTTCCCACTATTTATGCCCAATTTCGATGCCATGATCGCTTCTCTATTGGTAGGCGTACCATCGGTTGTCTTTTTTCTCGGAATCATTGCCGGAGTTGCCCGACACCCGGTGTGGTTGCATCCGCTAGTTGTGCTACTCGCAACGGCTGTTCTGGTGCTTGTCCACCTCAATTCGAGCGCATGGATTTACGCCATCGTTTTTGCGGGCGTTTCTCTTATTGGAGTGTTTATTGGAGTCTTCGCGCGCAAAGTCATTGCCGACGCCAAACGCCATCAGTAAATGACTGACGAAACGGCATGGTCTGACATTTGAGTCACTGTGAGGCCGACGTACGATAATCTCAAGTGACACAATTCGTCGGCGGAAGGTTCCCATGTCCTCCAGCGCTTTTTCTCGCCTCGCATCCGCGGCTCTGCGAGGTGCCATGAACTACCTGTCGCGGCAACTGGACCCTAAACGATCATCTCGGCCAAGGGCATCCACACGGCGTCCACATAGCCGTCGCCGGGAAACTAGTCATGCCACTTCAGACCGCGCGTCGGCCACGTCCTCCGGTGACAGTCACGGAGCGCACTATGTTCCCGCAGGGTTTCCACTGCCCCACTTCGAATATGCGCCCGAACGCAACGGTGCCGCCGATCCGGGGGAAGTCGTGTGGGCGTGGGTTCCCTACGAAGAAGATCATTCGCGCGGTAAAGACCGCCCAGTTCTCGTGCTCGCAGACATTGCGGAGGGCGTCCTCTGCGCGCAAATGACGAGCAAGGATCACGACTGCGACGCTGAACAAGAGGCCCGCTGGGGACGGTACTGGATGGACATCGGAACCGGTGAATGGGATAGCCAGCGCCGCCCATCGGAAGTGCGGCTCGACCGCCTCGTCCTTATCCCCCACGATGAAGTTCGCCGCGAAGGCGGGCGCCTCGACGAACGTCTTTATCAAGCGGTGACGGCACGGATACGCGAGGTGCAGGGCT
>JAUNVE010000067.1 GCA_030537795.1 Actinomycetaceae bacterium | reverse complement strand
CCAAGAATAGGATGGAAACGGTTACCGAATGGCGACGCATAGTTAAACGTGCCCTGCACCATCGGCCACACAACGGCCGGTTTGACGTCAACAGGACGATCGCCGTTGGCGCCTTCTGTTCCCTTGACGCATTCGGATACAACGAGCGGCGTCCGCACGCGAGCACGTGAGGCAGCAGTGGCAACTTCTCGCAGGCTACCCGCCACCGTCACTTCAGATGCTGGAGCTTCGGCCCAACTGGTCTCAGCAGGGCCAACCGCGCTGACTTTGCTCGGTAGACTCATGCTCGTATCGGGGCCGACAAAACCACTCACCGGAAGAGCAACGGTCGCAGCGGCGAGACCGCCGAGGATGCTGGCTCGAAGAATGGAGGCGACAGAAAAGACCGTGCCTCGACGTTTACGCCGCGAATCGGTCTGATGTTTAGCCTGTCGTAGCTCTCGCCTGGTAGGGAAAGGCCGGTGCTGACTGTCAGCTGAGTTCAGTTCCAAGTCAAGCAACCTCTTAATCTGTCGTTCATCAGTGGTCCAGTAACGAACTTATAACGGATCAGGATTTTTCTCTACCGGTTTTTGCGTGTTGTGGAAACGTTCACGTTAATTCGCATTTTCAGTCCCCTCCCCCGTCATCCGTCTTCACCATATGAGACAGATTTTCTCCAACCGGCAAACTCCAGCTCGCACGATCTATCCTCGCCACTGTTCTTCGTCGCGGGCATTACGTGTCGTCGGTCGCATGCTGATCGTTACGCGTAAACAGTAGATCATCGCGCTGCAGAGCGTCTCGCACCTCACCGACTAACTGTTCGATGACGTCCTCGAGAAATAATACTCCGATAATGGTGCTCCCATCCGTTACCTCTGCAAGGTGGGTTCCGGATCGTTGCATTTCGCGCAGTGCTTCTTCCACTTCGTCATCGGCGCGCACCTGCGGTAGGTCGCGAATACGCCAAGCAGCGATAGGTTCATTGCGTTGCGAACCGCGAGCGTAGAGAACGTCCTTCAGGTGCAGATACCCCACTGGAACACCGTGCTTGAGAAGCGGATAGCGAGAGAAGCCGGTTTTAGCTACTTCGCGTTCAACCTCAGCAGGAGTGCAGTTAACGGGCAAGGAGATCACATCCGGCAAGGCAACCATTGCGTCGCGCACGGACTCCTCGGAAAACTCCAGCGTTCCACTCAGCAGGCCAATGTCGTCGTGGATGGTACCTTCGGCTTGGGAAAGCTCAACGATGGAGGCCACTTCTTCGACGGTGAATGTTGCGGATACCTCCGACTTCGGCTCCAGCCCAAGTCGCCGCACAAACCAGTTGGCAAGGTGATCCATTTCCACCACCACCGGTCGAAGTACTTTGCCGATAGCGACAAGTGGTGGAGCCAGCCACAACAAGGCGCGATCGGGCATCGATACCGACAAGTTCTTCGGCACCATTTCACCAAATACCACGTGTAGGTACAGCACAATAAGCAGGGCTCCGAAGAATCCAGCCACATGGGCTGAACTAGCAGGCAAACCGAGCCGTGTCAGAGGATGTTCAACCAGGCGCGCAATCGCCGGTTCGGCCACCGCGCCCAGGGATGTCGACGCTACCGTAATTCCCAACTGACATATCGACAGCATCAGCGACACGTGTTCAATCGCCCACATAGCCGTTGCGGCTCCGCGTTTGCCTTCCGCGGCCAGGGGCTCAATTTGAGATCGGCGCGAGGAGGTAACCGCGAATTCTCCGGCTACAAAAAATGCGTTGAGGGCGAGTAGGAAAACGGTGATTGCAAGGCCCATACCGATACTCATTAACCGACCTCCCGCACAATGATTTGGTCGATCCGGCGCCCATCGAGCCGATAGACGCTTAACTCGACATTATCGACCACGATGCGGTCATTCGGTTCGGGCATGCGTCCGAGCTCAAACATTATGAGTCCGCCGAGCGTTTCAAATGGTCCAACTTCGGGAACTCGGATCCGAGTGCGCTCCAGAAGTTCGTCGGGACGAAGAGTGCCGGGAACAATCCAGCCTCCATCGCGGGAACGACGAATACCGTGGCGGCGCTTGTCATGTTCATCGGCTACTTCACCGATGATCTCTTCGACAACGTCCTCCAACGTCACGATGCCGGACGTACCTCCGTATTCGTCGACAACCACCGCAATTTGAAGCCCCTCTTGACGCAGTTCTACCAGGAGCGGAGCCAAGGCAAGGGTTTCGGGTATCTTCGGCGCGGGAGAAATAAGGGAGCCCGACATCACCGGCACCTCAGTGCGACGCTCGTATGGCACGGCAATGGCCCGACGTAACGATACAAAACCCACGATGTCATCCGAGTCATCTCCCACCACCGGGAAACGAGAATGTCCGGTTCTGCGGGCAATATCAACTACGTCGGCCGCTGACTGTGATTCACGCAGGTAGTGCATCCGTCCGCGGTCGGTCATAACATCGACGGCGAGCAGTTCCGTCATAGAAATTGATTTGGTCAATAGTGTTGCTGTCGAAGTGTCCAGCGTTCCTTCTTCAGCGGAGTGGCGAACCAGTGCCGCTAATTCAGAGGCCGATCGTGCGGAAGAGAGTTCTTCCATTGGTTCAATGCCCAGTTTGCGTAAAATGCCATTTGCCGTGCCGTTCAACATACGAATAATGGGGCCAAATGCGGAGGTGAAAACCGTTTGCATGGGAGTCACCCATCCAGCCGCTTTCAGCGGTTCCGCTAAGGCTACGTTTTTCGGCACTAGCTCGCCGAACAGCATGGAAAAAGAGTTGACGATGACTATTGCCACTATCACAGCGATTGTCGTCGATAATGCCGTGGCCAATCCAGCGGATTCAAACAGACGGCCAAAGAGATCAGCTAACGCAACCTGAGTGGTGTAACCGAGCAAAATGGTGGTTAAAGTAATGCCGACTTGCGCTCCCGACAGCTGCGTGGACAGCGTGCGGATAGCTTTTAGTACCTGCTGGGCGCGAACGTCTCCGGCCGCCGCGCGGCGTTCGACGGATGCTGAATCGAGGGCGACATATGAAAACTCTGCGGCAACAAAGAGGGCTGTCCCAGCCGTCAATACGATGCCGAGGGCTATCATTAAAAAGTCATAGATCACCGGCTATACACCGGCCTAGTACTTGGAGGATCGTCGTTTCTCATCGTCGATAGCCTATCGAAAAATACTGTGTCTTGACATACTGCGCTCAACATTTTTTCAGTGTGAAAATGATCTACTTCTCTACTTTTGGGTTATTTCACGTCATGACTGATTAATACCTGTCCAAAACTTCTTAAAATCTCTCCATATCGAGAGAAATTCGCGATCTTTCGCTCTACACTGAGGCTTAATGGTATTCGCCACATAACCTCATTTGACTCGACAATACCGTCGGGTTCTTTTCTATCGCGCATCAAGGAAGCAGGAGCGATGAACGCTAACACCTCAGGTCCGATCCAGGCTGCCCC
>JAUNVE010000028.1 GCA_030537795.1 Actinomycetaceae bacterium | reverse complement strand
GCATTCATGCTCATTGTGAGCCCGCTATCAACTATTTCCGCTTACGCAGCGTCTGCAACCGATGAGGCGACGCTACGACAAATGATCACCGATGCGGGTTCCACCCCGGTGACGATTGATCTCGAAGGCACAATTGACGTCGAGAGCACCATCGTTATTCCGTCCGGTGCGGATGTCACTCTTCGTCCGGCTTTGGAAGACGATGCGACGTTGCAGAGAACACAACGAGATGGCGGTCGACCGCTTCTCCGTGTAGAAGAAGACGCGAAACTCACGCTTGATGCCAACGCTTCTGGACAGGTGATCGTGACTTCTAATGGGTTCTCCGCCCGAGTGCTCGATGTGGCTGGTACCGTCATCATGAATGATGGTGTGCTGACCGGTATGAAAGGTGATCCAGCAACTTCTGGAATCTTGGACTCCTATGATCCGCGCGCTGCCGTGAGTGTCTCGGGCAACGGAAAGATGACAATGAATGGCGGAGCCATCGCTGAAAATGAAGTAACCGGCGGAAATCTCAGTGGTCAAGACTCAGCGGGCAATCTAGTAGTTTTCAATGGCGGCAAATTTATTCTGACCGATGGCGAAATTCGAAATGGAAAAGCACCCAGGTCAGCAGTTTTTAGTGCTGGCGGTGTAGCACTTATTAATGGTGCTGAATTCGAGATGAGCGGCGGTAGCATTACTGGGAATCAGGGCGGCACGTCAGGCGGTATCCATATTCACGCCGGGGAACTAGATTGGGATGATCTGGATAGAGGTGATCTCGATAGATGGAAGAACGACGAGATTGCGGTAAACGTTTCCATTTCAGGTGGTGAAATCTCCCGCAATACCAGTGTTCACTATGGAGGCGGCATTGGCGGTATCGGTAAATTCACCATCCAAATGTCGGGTGGAGAAATCACAGGTAATAAGGCGCCGTGGGGTGGCGGAGTCCATGTTCAAGACTTATTCGTGAAGGGTGGCTCCAACCCCGGAACGGTCAGGCCCGATTGTGGTCAAGAACTTGTCGGAACTATAGACGAGTGGTCAAAGATCGTGCCTGCTGGTTTCCGTATGACAGGTGGCAAGATTTCGGGCAATGTCGCGTTCAAAGCTAATAGTAGTCATTTTCCAACTGGCGGGGGCATTAACATCGTATCCAACAGCGTTGAGCTCCTCGGTGGAGAGATCTCCGGAAACTCCGTTGTGGGAGATGACGCAATGGGCGGCGGGGTGTATGTCTCCACTCAGCCATACACCTTGAAGATGAAGAATGTGTGGTTTGACAGCAATGACGCTGGTCAAGGCGGAGCGATTTGGAACTGCCCGACGGGCCATACAACGTTGCACGTCGAGGACGGAGCGTACTTTTCAGACAATACCGCTGAAAAATACGGGCGAGATGTGCAAATTTTCCCCTTGGGGAAGGGCGCGGATGGCCCACCCCTCGATATGCGTCTTCCCATCCGACTGCTCGGTGGTGAACGCATCGACTGGTTTGTCGATGGTTACTACGACCGCTATCCCACCGAACCAAGATTTTCCCCCGACAATCCCGGTAAACCACTTGACCTGACGGCGCTTCAGAGCGATCCGAAGTACATTGGGCTCGCCGGCCACCGTGTAATTGACACCGACACTCCGGGAGCCGAGGGCATCGCGACTCTCGTCATCAGAGAGAACGAGGGAGATTTAGGCGGAGGCCTCGGCACAAATGGCAATGTCATTATCGGAACAGACACGCCCACAGTCGGCCTGAAAGTGACGAAAAAATGGCTAGCGGGTGGTGAAATTCCCGATGAGCTTGAAATCACCCTGCGAGCCACAGACTCGTCGGGTACTACGCGCGAGATTGACCACGCTATTCTCACGGAAGAAAACAATTGGGAAGCTGAGTTCACCGACCTTCCGCAGCGCATTAATGGGGAATTCGTGGAATATAGCGTCGCAGAGGCCACTGTGTCGGGATGGACAACGGTCATCTCAGACCCGGTTTCGTCACAGAATCTTCCCGCATACCAAGACGGTACGTGTGAGGCAGGACAGGAAAAGTGTGGTGACATTCAGATTGCGCTGACAAATACCGCCCTCATCTCTGTCACCGGACACAAGATTTGGACGGGTGAAGCTGACGAGCATCCCACTATCGAGCTCCAGCTCTATCGCGCTCTGCCTGGCGCCGAAGCAGAGCCGGTAGGGGAGCCGCAGACGCTCGCCGATGGTGAAACATCAGTGACATGGGAGGATCTGCCGGCCACCAGCGAGGATGGCACCGAGTACATCTATACGGTGGACGAAGTGGCCGTACCTGAAGGCTACGAAAAAGTGGTATCTGATGATGGTCTGACCATCGAAAACAAGCTGATTCCCGAGGAACCAGAGCCTACTCCAACTCCGACCCCGACTACCCCGGAAACACCTGATCCTGAACTCCCCAAGACGGGTGTCAACCTGGGGATCATGGCTGGACTTAGCGCCATTTTCCTTGTCGGTGGAGCAGCGCTCGTAACCTTGCGTCGACGCGCATAGCGCACTCATAATGCCGGGCCCGCCTAGAAGTTTACGGTTAGCAAATTTCTAGGCGGGCTCAGGTAATTGCGTCTGTGATAAAGAAAAGCCAGGAGTCCTCAGATTCAGTTACCGAAGACATAGCGGTGGGTGAGCACCCGGTTTTCGGATGTCTTCTCAAAAAGGGAACATGACACTAAACCCAGCCAAATAGGTGAAATCTTCAGAGGCAATTTGAAGGGAAAATACCCCCCAGACAGCGCCTAATGAGTTCAACACGGCGCTGACGATCACCTCGACAGGTGACTAAATGGTGTCCGACTGATCCGCCACTGTTTGTCGCTTATCGGCTATGGCTTGCAAATCTTCGCGGTCAAAAATCCAGCCGAGGCTCGGCAGATCGACAACTACGCCAACCGCTTCGGGGATGCGATCGAGAAGTTCCATAATGGTGTCGAATCGCACGCAAACACACCGCTCGTCCGCAAGAGCGTCGGGGAAGTTAACCCGCAGGTCATCTTCATTGGTATACAAGGGAATGCGTTGCATACCGTCAGCGCTGGGAATGAGCGTCATGTCATCGGAATTGACAAAGGGCATAACCAATGCCGCCGTCATCGCCATGTGGTAATAGAGCTCACCCCACATATGATCGCGATCGGGAGCATCGGGTGAGGAATCAAGTTGGTGCATGAGGCCACGCACCTGCCGGGCAGCATCAAAATTTGGTGAAGTCACCACTCCATCTTTTCATACCTCGTGCATATGCTCAGGCCGGTGCACCATGAGGGAGACCTCATTATCAGCGCAGGAGCGCGGAAACAACTCTGCGAAGCCGCGTTACTGATCCGCCCCCTGTACGCGAGCAATCCAGGCCTCCACATCCTCGACGGTGCGTGGAATATCTTCGGAAATGCGGGTGACTGACCCGTCCTCATTCACCACGCAATCATCTTCGATACGCACACCAATACCGCGGAACTCTTCGGGAACGGCAAGATCATCTGCACGGAAGTACAGTCCCGGCTCAATGGTAAACACCATTCCCGGTTCAAGCTTGGCATCCAGATACATATCGCGACGAGCCTGTGCGCAGTCGTGGACATCAAGACCGAGGTGGTGGCTCGTCCCATGCGGCATCCAGCGGCGATGTTGCTGGCCTGAGACCTTGAGTGACTCCTCCGCTGAAACCGGGAGAATACCCCATTCATCTAAGCGTTCGGCAATCACCCGCATCGCCGCTTCATGAATTTCACGGAAAATGCAGCCGGGACGATTGGCGGCTTCCAATGCCGCTTCGCACGCATCAAGAACGGCGGTGTAAATAGTTTTTTGCACTTCGGTAAAGGTGCCGTCGACGGGCAAAGTACGACTGATATCGGCGGTATACAGGGAATCAACTTCCACCCCCGCATCAACTAAAACGAGGTCGCCGGAGCGTACCGCTCCATCATTATCGATCCAGTGCAGTGTATTGGCGTGATTGCCAGATGCCGCAATAGTGTCATACCCGAGACCATTTCCTTCTTCGCGCGCATGAGCTCCGAAGGCTCCCTCGATAACGCGCTCACCGCGACGGTGCCCTATGGCTCGAGGGAGGGCGCGAATAATCTCGTTGAAACCGTCATACGTCGCTTGCACCGCACGTTCCATTTGATCGAGCTCATAAGCATCTTTCCGCAGGCGGATTTCCGACAGGTGTTCAAGTAGCGCATCATCGATGTCGCGAGCATCTTCCCCGTGGGGCAGACCAGCCTGCCGCCGTACCTCATTGACGACGGAGAGCACGTTGGCATCGGCCTCAGCAATCGTACGTAGCTGAACCTGTCCCGCATCTTTGGCGATGGCGTCGCGGAAGCCATCGATATGCGCGCAGGTGAGGCCGGTCATGGCCTCCATTTCCTCCAGGGACGGGCGGGCTCCCACCCAGAACTCCCCGTAGCGCGGATCGGCGTAAAACTCTTCGGAAGAGCGCGGTGCACGCGGCTTAAAATAGAGCACCGCCTGATGGGTGTGCGGACCGTCGCTTGGTTCGAGGACGAGCACAGCATCAGGTTCCAGTTCGGCCCCCAAACCGGTCAGGTGAGCGAAAGCAGAGTGAGCGCGGAAGCGATAGTCACAGTCATTGTTGCGGACCTTCAACCCGCCGGCGGGAATAATGAGGCGCTCCCCAGCGAAGGGAACACCAGCTTGCCGGTGGCGAGCAGGAAGATAATCTGCCGCATCACTACGGTCAGGAAGCTCAGTTGACCGCGGCGCCCAGTGGGAGCCAATAAACTCTTTAAACGCTTGCGAATCGGGTCGACGAGATCGATTGTCACCGCGTTTGGCCATGGACTGTTCTGGTAGTTCTTCACTCATTTCTTCACTCATAGCATCATTGTCCACCTTTCCCAGCGAAAACTCACATTCGAGAACACCCGCTCTTACCCGCAAGCACCGTTGCCGCAGTAGGCTGGGAGAATGCTACGTATCGACCCGCATACCCACTCGACGCACTCTGACGGTACCGACACACCCAGCGGACTCATGCAGGCAGCCGCCGAGTCAGGACTCAACGTGGTGGGACTGACCGACCATGACACGACGGCGGGGTGGGAGGAAGCTGCGGCCCACGTGAATGCCACTGGAGTTTCTCTGCTTCGCGGCTTGGAACTATCGTGTCGCTGGGAAAATACCTCCGTGCACCTACTGTCCTATCTACATGACCCGCACCACCGCGAGCTTGTGGCAACCTGTGAACGAACGATCGACACCCGCAAAACCCGTGCTCGAAAAATGGTTGAAAAGCTCAGTAATGACTATCCGATTACCTGGCAAGAAGTATCTGCGTACGCTCCCCCCGACGGCCCTGTCGGTCGCCCCCATATCGCCGATGCTCTCGTAGCCACCGGAGCTTTCCCGAACAGAAATGCGTGTTTTGAGCACGTCCTCCACCCGGCGGGCCCCTACTACGTCCATCACTGGGCACCCGACCCGGTGGACGCAACCCGTTTGATTCGCGCAGCCGGGGGAGTGCCGATCATAGCTCATCCGCGCGCCCGGTTTCGCACGAAGTCTCCGCTACCTTTGGCGGTTATTGAAGCCATGATCGAAGCGGGGTTAGCGGGAATCGAATGTGACCATCGCGACCACACGGCAGCCGATTCTGATGCCATGAAACAGCTGGCGCGGGCATACAATCTCATCGTCACCGGATCCTCGGACTATCACGGAACCGGCAAACCCAATCGTCTGGGCGAAAATCTGACCCATACTCGAGAGTTCACTCGCATAGTTGAGCAAGGAAAACTGGAGGTCCTGCATCCATGAGCCAGTGGTTTGATGCTATCGCGTTCGTCACGCTATTCACCACGCTATTTGTCATCATGGACCCGGTGGGAAATGTCCCCGTCTTCCTCGCGCTCACCTCCACAATGGATCGCGGACACCGTAAGCGAGCATCATTTCAAGCGACAGTCACATCCTTCGCGGTGATCATCATGTTCGCTCTATTCGGTCAATATATCCTCGACTTTCTTCAAATTTCTGTCGAAGCACTACGGCTGTCGGGAGGAGTCCTGCTATTTCTTGTTGCTATGGAACTTCTCACCGGTAAAGAACAAACCCCCCAAGCATCGAATAGCGAAGCGGTTAATGTCGCTCTCGTGCCGCTGGGAACACCGCTTCTTGCCGGGCCCGGAGCCATTGTCGCAGTCATGGTAGCGGTATCGAACTCCGCAAATTCGCTACCGGGTACCCTCGCCATCGCGGCGGCAATCGTCATCATGCACATCGTCATGTGGCTATCGATGCGCTATTCGGTACTCATTGCCGACATGTTGGGGGAGGGCGGAATAATGCTGTTATCGCGTATCGCGGGCCTACTCTTAGCAGCGATTGCCACCCAGATGGTGGCCACAGCAGTATTCGACTTCATCGCCCTCCACGACAATCTGTAATCAGCCTCCGAAGAAGAACAGTTAAGGGCAGAATCCTCTACCATGCGGCGGAATTCCCCAGATTGACAATTCTCGCCGCCGCGCCCGTGTATAGAAAAGCCCTCGTGGATATACACGAGGGCTGCGGATATTCCCGCCGGAGGGGACGGTAATCTCGCTATTCCGAACTGCGGTTGCGACGAATGCGTTTGCGTTGACGAGGCTTACGCTGACCGCCCTCACCACCGTTGCGTGAAGAACGTCCTTTGCCGCGTCCGGAGGAGCGGGAAGCGGCGCCTTTCGAAGATTGGCGTCGACGCCCTCCACCGGAGCGAGCACGGCGGCGCGGGCGGCCGCCCTTGCCGGATACATCTTCAAAACGCTCCGCATCCAGACCCGCGCGAGTGCGCTGCGATCGCGGTAGGCGACCGGTGACATCTCGCGGAATATCAAGATCAGTGAATAGGTGATCGGAGGTATGGTAGGTTTCCAGCGGATCGGGTACTCCCAACCCCAGAGACTTTGAGATGAGCCCCCAACGCGGCACATCATCCCAATCAACGAAGGTGACGGCGGTGCCTGAAGCGCCGGCGCGGCCGGTGCGACCAATGCGGTGCAGATACGCCTTTTCGTCCTCCGGGCACTGATAATTCACCACGTGCGTGACATCTTCGACGTCGATTCCACGGGCCGCCACATCGGTGGCGACAAGTACATCGACCTTGCCGTTGCGAAAAGCGCGCATAGCTTGCTCGCGCGCTCCCTGCCCCAGATCACCGTGCAACGCCGCAGTGGCAAAACCGCGCGAATCTAACTCGTCTGCAACATTTGCGCAGGTGCGTTTTGTGCGCGCGAAAATGATAGTGAGGCCGCGATTGCGAGCTTGTAGAATCCGCGCGAGCACTTCGATTTTATTCATCGCATGGCAGCGATAAATGACCTGCTTGGTGGTTTTGACGGTGGCACCTTGATCATCGGGATCTTGCGCGCGAATATGAGTTGGTTGCTGCATGTAGCGGCGGGCCAGCGCCACCACTGCACCGGGCATAGTTGCTGAAAACAGCATGGTGTGGCGGTCCGCGGGAACGCGGGACAGGAGTATTTCCACATCGGGGAGGAATCCGAGGTCGAGCATCTCATCGGCCTCATCGAGGACCACGGTCGATATATTGGTCAAACGTAGGACTTTACGTTTGAGCAGGTCAATGAGACGACCCGGTGTTCCCACCACGATATCGGTGCCGCGTTTGAGCTCATCAAGCTGAGGTTCAAATGCCGCACCACCGTATATTTCTGTTACGCGGTGAGAGGTGTGGGCGGCGGCTTCACGCAGATCATTGGCCACCTGCTTGCACAGCTCACGAGTTGGTAACACGATTAGTGCCTGGGGAAGTCCCGGGAAGGATACCTTGGCAGCATAGTCCGGATCATCTGGTTCCACGGTATGCGTTAAAGTGGGGAGCCCGAAACCGAGAGTCTTCCCTGTTCCTGTTTTGGCTTGCCCGATGATGTCGCGTCGGCCCAACGCCACCGGTAGCGTCAGTGCTTGAATGGGGAACGGGTAGGTAATACCTCGCTCGGTTAGGGCATCGCAGAGTCGTTGATCGACGCCGAAATCCGCGAAAGTTTTGCGTTGAAGCTCTTCGTGAGAGATCTTTTCGCTGACATCTGGGGTGGCGTCTGAATCGGATGGTTTGAGTTCGACGCCCTCCAAATTCACGACCCCAGCGGAATAGGTGGTCGGCTGAGATTGGTCTTCATTTTTGTCGGTCACAGATATGTTGATTCTTTCTGCGCGGAACTGGTGAGCTCACAGATGAGCATGCAACTAACGAACAGCGCCGCAGCACGTGCCGATCGCGCATTACCTGCGCTCCTAGAAGCGCCTCAACCACCCTCGGACGGTTGAATGAGTCAACTGAACTGTAAAAATCCCGGGCGACCGGTCTGTGCCACAGTATAACGCCAGATGACCGCATTGAGGGTAATTGCATCTATCCATGACGCAAATGAGAACAAGCCCACTTTCGGGGGGCGTGAGTTGTCATACATGATCAACGTTAACGCTGAATGACGCATTAGTATGGATATCAATCACCCGCAACGAAGTCGTTGAGGGCGCTAAGTGTGAGGAGATTTTCTTGACCGCAGAGACCACCGGTTCCCCCGTTAACCAACTGCTCGGACTGTCCGCATACGCTACCGTGTCGGCGCAGGCGAGGTTAGCTAAGGACGCGGATCAAGCGCCGAAAACCTTTGAGCATATTGACATGGCGCGCATGTCGGGGCAGGCGTGGAAGGTATTTGAACAACTCGAGCACCGGGCCGAGATTTCCGATGTTGATCTGCTTGCAGAAATCCGCAGGTACGAGGGAATTCTCGACGATCTCGATGCGCGTACTCGGCCAACTACCTGGTGGGAACGTCTGACCAAAACATATGTAACAGTTGGTATTTTTACTGACGCTTTGCGCGAGGTCGCCCTCGCCGTCGGAGAAAATGATCTGGCTAGTAAAGTCACCGACTTTGGACACGGCGAATGGGTGCGTAAGCGTCTGGCTCCCTATACCGACGAAGATGAGCAACTCCGTGCACGACTGTCGCTATGGACGCGGCGCGTGGGTGGCGAAGCATTGGGGCTTGTGCGTGCTTTCATGTTCACCAACCCCGAAATGATCGCAGATGCCGACCCAGATGCGCTGATGGAAACCCTATCGAATGCGCATAAGGAACGTCTCGGGACCATTAACCTCATGGCCTAAGCAGGTCATGTTTTAAGGTCGGTGTTATAGCAGTAGCGAGATCAATAGTTGCCCTCCACGACGGAGGGCAACTATTGCGTTAAGCTACTGTGAAACCAACCGGCCGCGGCTTTTCATCAGAGACCATGATATAGCCGACTTTAGCTGCCGGAATGATGAGTTTGCGCCCCTTCGTATCCGTCAGCTGCAGGGCAGTGCCGGATTCGATGGCTTGATTGACGGCGTCAAACAGCGCATCTTGTTCCATGTCAACTTCCACCCGAAGTTCCCGCGTGACGCCACTGACACCAATGGTGATGTTCATAAATACTCCTTGGCTATCGATATGTTGCTCCCATGGTAGGCCGCGTCATCTCTCGATGCGAAGTGGAAACAACCAGTTGTCATACCGGTGTGATGAAATGAGGATATGGACCCGAACGAACCTGGAGTATCGCCTGAGCCGCCCCGCTTGCACTTAAAAGTGGGCTCCCAAACACGGGCGCTTCCGCAGCTAGACAGCGTTCAACAGAGCATAGTCTCAGCCATTGTGGAAAGCGCCAGTTACCCGCCGAATGATTCGCGCAGACACGCGGTTATCCTCGGGTGCCCCGGGTCTGGTCGTACCCTCACGGCCGTAACTGTTGCCAAGGAATTGCAGAAACTCAATCCAGCGCCCGCCGAGCAGCCGGTAGTGGTGGTGGCGGCAGACCGGGTGCGCACCGACATTATCCAGCCTGTAGTGGAACAACTGCTGCCGGGAGTGGTGCGGCCGGTGCGTACACCGGTGTCATTGGCTTTTTCCTATACCTCTGCCTGGGCGGTTGAACGCAGTGAGCCACAACTGGCGCCGCAGTTACTAACGGGAGCGCAAGAAGATGCTGAGCTGGCGGAAATTTTGCGCGGCTACCAGATCGCATGGCCACAGTGGATTACCGACGAGGTCACAATCATTCCCGCATTTCGCATGGAATTGCGCAATCTGCTGGCGCGCACCCGAGAAGCCGGCTGGGATGCCGCCACGCTTCGTGAAATGGGGCGGCGTGCGGGACGCGACATGTGGGTTGCCGGCGCGGAACTCATGAATATATGGGACTGCTCGCCGGTGGCACAAGGTAATAGTGAACGTCCCGCGCTTTTATCGTCAGCCCAACTACAAGAACGCGCCGCGCACTTAATATCTCAGTGGCCTCAGCGGGCATCCGAAGAAGGCGTACGCGCCCGCCTGTGGATTCCGTACGCGGTTGTTGTTGACGATTTACAAGATTGCACGGG
This sequence comes from Actinomycetaceae bacterium, assembly GCA_030537795.1. Classification (GTDB taxonomy): domain Bacteria; phylum Actinomycetota; class Actinomycetes; order Actinomycetales; family Actinomycetaceae; genus Gleimia. The sequence continues at coordinate 16,983 of JAUNVE010000028.1, read as the reverse complement.
AGCGACTCTCAGCTTGCTGGAATCTCTCGCCAAGGCAGGTAGTCGAATTATCGCTACCGCTGATTCCGATGTGGCGGTGGCGACCTACCGCGGTGGTGAACCACATCTTGACGGTCGCTTACAACGCGCACTGGGGGCCAACGTCTACGAGCTTGGCCCCAGTTATCGCGGGTCGCTTGCGCTACGCCGGGTGGTGCAGGGCGTAACCAGTCGCGTGACTGTGACCGGAAGTGCGAAACGACGGGCTTTTGGAGCATATGATCCACGTGAAAAAACAGATGCCTTGGCAGTGCGCGTTTATGGATCGCAATCTCAAGAGATGACGGCGGTAGCGCATGAAATTCGCCGACATCATGTGGTAGCGCGCACTCCGCTTTCCGATATGGCCGTTATTGTGCGCTCCAGTGCCGACGTCAGCCGGGTGCGATTTTCTCTGATGCGCCACGGTATCGAAACGACCAGCCACCGCCGAGCTATTAATTACGCTTCCGACCAGGTCACAGCCACTCTCCTCGACCTTCTCGATTACCGGTATGGAACGGATAATCGGGAAAATGTGGCGGAGCCTGAAGTAGTCGAGGGCGTTACCACGCGGGTTCAGAATCTCGAATCCTATGAAACTATTAGCCGCGACCATCACACCGGCGAAGGCACCTCGGAGGACGTCTTTATCGGCATGGATGCGCGTGACCGACTAGAAAGATTAGTCGCCAGCCCGCTCGGTGCCGTCAATGCCCTCGATTTGCGTCGTCTGATCCAGGCCAGTGGTTTATCTAAGGATTCGACATCACTTTCTGCTTTTTCCCAGCAACTGCGGAATATATGGGAACAGGACAGCGCCCAGCAGATGCGAGAACACATCATAAACCTGGGGCTAGAAAACACCGTCAACCATCTGTTTGCTGCCGCCAGACTTGTCGAACTAGGCCGCCAATGCCACAGCTTGGATCCGCGTCGCGCCCTGTGGCGCCTATGGGAAGCAGCCGAGGTAGAAGATCAGTGGGTTGAACGCGCCCTCCGCAACAATGTTGAATCGGTGATTTTCGATGAACGGCTTGACGCGGTGATTTCTCTTATGCGTACCGCCGATGTGTGGAGTCAACGGAATCCTGCGGGTACGGCTGCAGAGTTCGCCGCGGAACTACTAACCGAAACCCTACCGACCGACAATCTTGCGGTTGCGGGTCAGCGACCGGTTGGCGTACATGTACTCACCGCAGCACAGTCGGTGGGGCGTCAATGGCCGGTGGTTTTCGTCAGCGGAGTGCAAGACGGAAAATGGCCAAACCTCACGCTTCGAGACCGTCTATCTCGAGCTGGGGAAGTCACCGAAGTTGCCAACGGCACTATCGCAGTTGAGGATTTAGCGCGCGGCGGTAACACCATGGTGGCGATGCGGCGAAGTGCCCTTAACGAAGAACTTCGCATGCTTGCGGTTGCGGTTTCGCGCGCAACCGAATATCTCACCGTCACCGCCTGCCGAACCGAAGATCTAGCACCCTCCTCATTCGTCGATCTATGCGCCGCCCTCACCGATACGAAACTGTCTGACGACGGCACCGTACCGACCACGCCAGTGCCACCCGGGGTAGATACTCGCTCGCTCATCGCACGCTTGCGCTTTATCCTCGCGCAGCCACACGAGGAACCGCATAGACGAGAGCTAGCGGCCAAACTACTCGCCCTCATGGCACGCGAAGGCATCCGGGAAGCTGACCCAGCTACCTGGACGGGAGTTGGCGGCATGACCGACCTGCAGGATAGAGATGACCGGCCGCGATTATCACCGTCGGCTATCGAAGTGCTGTTGACCTGTCCGGCGCGGTGGTTCATGACTCGCCACGGCGGCGATGTACCTTTTTCCGCTGCCAGCAGGCTCGGCACCCTGGTACACGAAATTGCTGAGGAATTCCCCTACGCAGATCCCGATACCCTGCTACGCGAACTAGAGCAACGCTGGGATGATCACGAATTCGACAGAGCCCATGCCATCGGCCGTAAATACTTTGAAGAAACCAAGGAAAAAGTCATTCGCATGGGAGAGTACTTTCAATCTCTTGGAGATTCTCGCGTAGAAACCGAATATAACGTGTACGTAGAACTCGATCACGCGATTATCACCGGTACTGTAGACCGCGTCGAAACCGTTGATGAGGGCGTGCGGGTTACCGATATTAAAACCGGTAACCCCGGATCCAAGAAGGGAACGAAAGATCACCTCCAGCTGGCGCTTTATCAATACGCGTTGTATCGCCTCGGTTATCCGGTGGTGGGAGCGCGATTACTGGCGTTGAAAGATTCTCAACCGGAGGGTTTTGTCCAACCCGGTTTATTTTCCGGAACGGAAGAGGCCAATGAGCGTTTGGCGACCCTTGAAAATCAGATCGAAGAAGCCGTCAGATTAGCGAAAGGACCCACCTATCCGGCCATTGTGACAAGTGAATGTCGGACCTGCCCGGTACATAATCTGTGCCCCGTACGAGACGAAGGATTGAGGACCATCGAATGAGTGAAATCCAGTTATCGGCCCACGACCTCGTTGCGGCACTTAACGAATATGTTCCGCCTACGCGGCAGCTCCAGATTTCCGATGAACAAGCACAGGTTATTGAATCACCATTGACGCCGCATCTGGTTGTTGCCGGAGCAGGATCGGGAAAAACCGAAACCATGTCATTGCGCGTGCTGTGGCTAGTAGCCAATTACGGGTTCGCGCCAGATCGTATTCTCGGTCTCACTTTCACCCGCAAAGCGGCGGGGGAGTTGGCCTCGCGACTACGTATGCGGCTGTCGCAACTTGTTACCGCCGGACTGATTGAAGCTGAGGAAGACAATCCCTGGTTCGCCGGTGGTATCAACGTGTCGACCTACAACTCATTCGCATCGAGTATTGTGCGTGAATACGGTTTGCTCGAAGGGGTCGAACCGGGTTCGCGACTGATTACCGATGCCGCCGCGTGGCAACTCATGGAACATATCCTCAATACCTATACTGCCCCGTTACCGTCGCGCGCTATTTCCACTATTCGCGATGATGCTTTGGCCCTATCCGCGGCACTGTTGGATCATGACATCAGCATTGAAGAAGCGAAGGAGAGATTACAGCACACCATTAATGCGCTGTCGCAGGCGGAACCGGAACAAGGCACCCGCGTTAAAACACTTGATAAGACATCAAAGTCCTGGTTGCAGGGGGCCGAAGAACAACTTCTTTTGCTTGATCTTATCGACGAGTACCGCGCATATAAGAGAGCCATGGGAATGGTCGATTTTTCTGACCAACTGGGCTTTGCTCGCCAACTCGTCCGCCAACATGACGAAGTCTGTGGTGATGTGCGCAGTAGCTACGACGCCGTCCTCCTCGACGAATTCCAAGACACGTCGGTAGGGCAAATGGAGTTGCTGTCGTCATTATTTGCCGATGGGGCAGTCACAGCGGTAGGCGACCCAAATCAAGCAATCTACGGTTGGCGAGGCGCATCTGCAGCATCGTTGGCCACTTTCCTCGAACATTTTGATTCGCATGATCGAGGTAATACCCTTCACCTCACCTATGCGTGGCGTAACCAACCGAATATCCTCGATGCCGCCAATCAGATTTCTTCTCCGCTGACCGCCGCGACCAGTGATGCACTTGAAATTAGACAGTTGAATTCCTCACCGGCTCACGTTAAAGGTTCCGGGACTATCCGCTATCTCTATGCGGCGGATGAAAAAGACGAATATGAACTTGTCGCCCGAGCGGTTAAGCAGTGGCAACTCGATGATGAGCAACGCGTGGCTCAACTTCGAATGCAGCCGCATACCCGCACCGATGCTCCTATTAAGCGGCAAACCTACGGAATCCTGGCGCGCAACCGACGACATTTCGTGCCTATGCTTGAGGCGTGCATTCGACACGATATCGAAGCGGTAGTCATTGGTTTAGGTGGCTTGGTCACCCAACCGGCGATTGCGGATATCCGAGCCGCTCTCACCGCCTGCGTGCATCCCGAACACGGCCCGTCAGCTATGCGATTACTCGCTAATCTCGACTTATCGTCCTCCGACCTGCGGACACTTTATGCGTGGGCGAAAGAACTGCAGAAAAAGCGTTCCACCGACCCCAATGAACGCGGTGGTTTTCTCATTGATGCTATTGATAATCCGCCTCCGGTCGGATGGAGCACACAATCTTCCGGCGGGTTGAGTGCGGGAGCTCTTCGACGGATCAAACTATTGGCCAGACGGCTCGATCGGTTGCGATCTATTCTCGACCAGCCGATTACCCATGTGGTCTCAGCCTGTGTCCGGATTTTCGATATCGATATAGAAACGAAAGCCGACCCCGTGGGGAACGCGGCCATGGAGACAGTCGATGCTTTTATTGATGTGGCCTCATCCTTTGAACATGAAACCGCTTTTGCCACTCTTTCAGGGTTCCTCGATTGGATCGACCGCACCGTCGATGCCGAACAGGGACTGACTGCGCCCTCATTTGAGGTAGATGATCACGTAGTACGTATTATGACTATCCACCAGGCCAAGGGGTTGGAGTGGGACAAAGTGGCAGTCATTGGATTGCGAGAAGGAGATTTCCCGCAGGCCCGATCGGCTCAGCATCTCAAAAGCTCTATCGAACCACCGGAAGTCAGCGCAGATATGGAAGTTTCGTTGCGGCCAGCGAAAGCCTGGATAGGTGCGCGCGGACAAGTCCCCCACGATTGGCGTCTGGATTATCAAAGCCGAGACGGTTCGCAGATTCTACCTCGGGTACCGGATATTGAAGGGCTCGGTCTCGTCGGTATTCGTGAAGCCGTAGCTGACTACACCGAAGAGTTAGCTCGCCACGGTGAGAATGAGGAACGTCGCCTGGCTTACGTCGCCTATACGAGACCGAAAAATGAACTGCTGTTGGCCGGAGCGTGGCGACGAGAAGGAACGGCATCTGCCCTGCTGCCGTCTCGCTACTTACTCGACCTCATTCGATCCGGTCACGCTAAACCCGCGTCGGCGCAGATGTTTGCCGGCGATGCGGAGACTCTCCCTGAGCCGGTTATTTCCGTATGCCCACCGCCGGAAGAACAATCTTCCACTCCGGTGGCCGAAGGGAGTTTTCCACGGGTCCCCGGCTACGTACGCAACCTGATTAATGAATCGGCGCAGCGGGTTATCGATATGCAGGACGATTTGCCGCCAATCGATGATGCGGCTGACGTGAGGCGGGTTGTCGACTATCACTCGGCTGACCCGCAGGAATCGGAACTTCTCATCCACGTCTCGCGCGCGCTGGAAGCTCATCGCCACCGTATTCGCAGTCAAACGCCAGTTGTATCTATCGACCATATTTCAGCCACCGCTTCAGCGAACCTACTGAAAGATCCGCAGGAATTCGCGCTGAGCCTACGCAGACCGGTACCACAGGAACCATCTGATGCCGCTGTACTCGGGTCCGCTTTCCACCGGTGGGCGGAGACATGGTGTGTCCTAGCCGCCCCGTTTGATGAAACGAAAGAACCGCAAACTCAAACCCCAGTCGATGCGATGAGTGAAACCCCTGCGGATGAGGTTGAAGATACGCTAACGGCCTCTCAGATCAAACGGCTCGAGGAAATGAAAACCGTTGCGATTGAACTATTTGGTCAACGCCCAGCGGGAATTATCGCTGTGGAAAAACCATTTTCATTTGCCATCAGCGGACTCACTATGAGAGGACGAATGGATGCGGTGGCTTCCATCGACGGTCGTTTACGAGTCATTGACTGGAAAACCGGGCGCCCTCCCACACCGGAGCATCCCGGGCACGTGTGGGACTATGCGGTGCAGCTAGATATTTACCGTCGCGCATTAGCGGCCGAGCGCGGCATTGACCCCGACGACGTCGATGCCGAACTCGTTTTCCTTGGAGGCCACGGTTATACCTCCGAGCAACGACGAGTCAATATCAGCTCACTGGAAGCCTTTCTTGGCCCACTCAACTTTGATGAGGCGTGGGAGAAGATAGCGACAGGCGCATTTAGTCATGCGCGGAGGGATTGATGCGAATAACGTTGTCGCCGCCACCATCCGCGTCCTGTGGAGAATCGGAAGACGCAGTTTCCTCGTCCTGTGATTGGCGCACCTGATCAGACAGATCAGCCAAAACGATGGTGGGGGCGTGCGGATCAAGTTCTTCATTCTCATCGACGTGTACAGGCGCCGCTTCCGCCTCCCAATCATCGCGTGTCCAATCGGCACGCTTATCGACGTGGGATGCTAGTAAAGGCTCATCTCCTAATACGTCACTGAGATCCGTCAGCATACGCTTCGCATCGACGATAATTGACATATCTTTCGTCCGCACGCCGTGAATGAGCCAACGCACCAGTGCCAACTCCGATATCAACTGGGCGCGTGCCAGCAGATGCAAGTCGGAACTGTCTTGACGGCCCGTTACGTAGGCCGTCGTGAACTGCTCGACAGCAGCGGCATATTCGCTGGTGACTATCCATGCGAGATCTTCCGCAGGGTCACCAAGATGTGCCGAGGCGAATGCTGCCATGGAGGTCACAACCCCGTGGGAAGTCATAAAAGAATCAGGTCCCATATCCCCGTGAACCGGGGTGGGCTGGAACTTAAATAGCGATAAATCCTCGAGAGCAGTTTCCCACCTGTCGTATAAATTCGGCGGGATAGTCCACGCCGCGGCGCCCTCGGCGAGAAGAGCAAGGTGACGCTCGCGGCAGTCATTGGCCGAATACATCGGCAGTCCCGTTCGTTCAATAACCGCTTCGGGAAGTTCGTGGAGGGCGGCGATAGCGCGGCCGAGAGATTGCGCGAGGGTGGGAGAGTGTTCAATATCTTCCCAAGTCATGACGTCGCCGCGCTGATAGCGGTGGATGAGGACGTGCAGTTTCGCATTTTCTCTCGAATAAGCGACGGGGGCGGGAACTTCAAATGGTAATCGCCCTACGGAATGTGCCTTGTGCAGAATATGCAGTAATGTCGCCTGGGCTTCGATACCCACGCCGGCAATATCGGTCAAAGGGGTACAAACCACCCACCGATTGCCTTCCGCATCGACGATGCCTTGGCGGGCCATCGACCCGTCATTAGTTTGAGGGTCGCACAGCCCCTCCACCTGGAGCCCGGGAATAGCGGCCGCAGCATGGGCCGCCAAAGTCAGTGGTGAAACTCGAGTAGTCACCCTTCTACCGTAAGTCACTAATCGCTTGAGTTATCTCATTGCGTAGGTGTGCCACGTCATTGGGGGAGGGCGAGATTGAACAAAGCCTGTGGAAAAGTACTGATCCACGGTTATCACCACGCCGGTTCGTACTATGATCATGTTCGAGTAATTTCTCGATAGGACTCTCCCTTTCATAGGCGAATGGGACGAGACCATGACATCGATGAGTATGAGCGATAGAAACCGATGGGTTCGCCTTGCCGTCGGAGACGCGGGTATCGACCCCGTCTTGAATACGCAAGCTCTCAAAGCCATTATTGATGAATCATTTGTCACCTATCCGCCGATGGATTCAGCAGAGCAAAGATTACAGACGACGGCAATATTGGCTGATATCGGTGGATATGGGCCGTTACAACCGTATCTGGATGATGATGACATAGAGGAAATCTATATCAACTCCCCGTCAAAAGTATTCATCGCCAAAAAGGGAAAATCACAACTAACCTCACTGATATTCACAGCGGCAGATGTACGTGATCTGGTGGAGAGGATGCTTCACCATTCGGGACGGCGTCTGGACCTATCTGCGCCTTTTGTTGATGCCATGCTTCCCGGCGGCGAACGCCTCCACGTTGTGATACCACCAGTGGCGGGTAAAGAATGGTCGCTCAATATTCGTAAACACCTGGTGCATACGCCTTCGTTGAATGATCTGGTGGAACTTCAAACCTTGACGGCGCCGGTGGCGAAGTTTCTCACCGCTTGCGTAAGCGCAGGACTGACCATCTTGATTTCAGGTGCCACACAAGCGGGAAAAACAACATTTGCGAGGGCGATTGCGGCCGCAATCCCGTCGCGTGAACGAGTCATTACCTGTGAAGAAGTTTTTGAGCTCAATCTCAAGAATCACGACTGCGTGGCCATGCAAACCCGCGACGCCAATATCGAGGGAGTCGGAGAGGTTACGCTTCGAGATCTCGTGCGTGAAAGTCTGCGGATGCGTCCAGAGCGCATTATTATCGGTGAAGTCCGCGGGGCCGAAGCGCTCGATATGCTTCTGGCACTGAACGCCGGAATCCCCGGCGTGTCCACTATCCACGCCAACAGTGCCAGCGAAGGTTTACGCAAGCTGTGTTTACTACCGTTGTTGGCAGGCGAAAATGTCACCTCCCAGTTCGTCGTTCCCACCGTAGCCAGTGCTGTCGACATTGTCATTCACCTTGAACGCGATGCGTCGGGAGCGCGTTACGTTGAAGAAGTCAGTTACGTATCGGGTCGCATTGAACAATCGCATATTGTCTCCGATGCTCTGTGGAAACGGGAGGGCGGAGCATTGAGACGAACAGATTTATTCATAGATGATCGTCGTTTTGCGCACGGTGGAATCGAAGTGAGGAACTATCTGTGACTGTCATCAGCGGCCTCCTTCTCGCCACCGGAATCATCCTGGTGTGGCGTTCTCTCACGCGGGCGCCAGCCCTGACTCCCATGCGCATAGGGCGCCCGAGTCGTATTCGAAAAACATTAGTGCACGCCGGTTTAGACGTTTTACAACGTCGGATATTTCTTACGCTCAGCCTGTTTATTCCGCTGGTGACATTCATACTGGTCCTGACCATGACGAGAACGTGGACAGTAGCTATTGCCGTGACCTGTGCGGTCTTTCCGCTACCGTGGGGATGGGTTAAGCGCCGCCGAATTCACAACCGTGCTGCCTTGGCAAATGCGTGGCCGGTGGTAGTCGACTCTCTATTAGCGAGTGTACGCGCTGGAATCACTCTGCCTGAAGCAGTATTGCAACTCGCCGTATCTGGCCCTGAAATCACGCGTCCACAGTTTGCTCTATTCGCCCGAGAATATCGCGCTAAAGGGCGGTTTTCCGAAGCTCTTAACGCCGCGCAATATGAATTCCTCGACGCCACTGCCGACCAACTTTTTGAAGCGCTACGCCTGGCGCGTGAAGTGGGCGGCAATGAGTTGGGGAATCTATTACGAGATCTATCAACTGTGATGCGAGAAGATGCGCGCATCAGAGGAGAAATCATGGCGCGCCAGTCGTGGACCGTCAATGCCGCGCGAATCGCGGTGGCTGCACCGTGGATCATCCTGGTTCTGATTTCGACGCGCACAGATGCCGCCCGCGCATATTCGACGGGAACCGGCATGCTCATACTCGCCACCGGTGGTTTCCTCTGCATCGTCGCGTACTGGCTCATGCAACGGATAGGACAGCTCGAAGAATTCGGAGGGCGATTATGAGCATCGTTTCCGCAATTGTGTTGGCCGCGGGCCTGCTACTCGTGGTGGATGCCTGGACACGGCGACACAATCTACTTCTCGAACGGATCCGCCCCTATCTCGACAGCGCCCAGTCACCCCATCAGCACCTGCGCGTAGCACACCGTGTCACCCGGTTTTTCACCCCGGTGTGGGAAAGATTGGGATCGACGACAGCATCTGTTCAATCCAGACTTGAGCACCTGGGAACGTCAACCGTTCAACGTTTTCGTCAGGAGCAGCTTCTGGCTGGCATTGGAGGAATGGTGGCGGCCATAGCAGGTGCAGCCGCTATTGCGAATCTTCGTCCGGTGGCGGTTATTCATTGGCTGGTACTGACTGTCGTCGGATTTTTTGCCGGTACCTTGGCATGGGACCGTTACCTGACGTATCAAGCGCGAGTAACGACCAATCGCATATCACGCCAAGTGGCGAATACAGCCGAGCTGCTGGCTCTATCCATATCTGCAGGTGAACCCATTCCGGTGGCTCTTCGCCGTATTGAAGCAATCGCTGGGCGTGAACTTGGACGACACCTCCAGGCGGTTCTCGAAACGATTGAATCGGGAGTGCCTGCCAGTCGCGCTCTCACCGATTTGAGCACACGTACCCACAGTGCCCAATTGGCTCGACTCATCGACACCCTCGTATCCGCTATGGAGCGCGGCACTCCGCTGTCTGCTGTGCTGCGTGAACAAGCTCGCGATCTGCGAGATGAAGCACGCCGAAATCTCATTGAGAGCGGAGGGCGCAAAGAGATCGCCATGCTGTTTCCTGTCGTGTTCATCATTTTGCCCATCACCGTTATTTTCGCGCTCTACCCCGGTCTTGTCGCCCTCAGATTCTAAAGAAAGGTCCCTCATGTACACGCTATACAACCTGATCTCAGCATTCTTTCGTCGCGACCAGTTAACTGCCGACCAGCGCGGAGATGTTCCCGGTTGGGTGCTCGTCACCCTCATGACCGCGGGACTTGTGACGGTGATTTGGGCGGTAGCTTCCGATCGTCTTGTCAACCTCTTTGAACAAGCCATGAACACGGTGGTTCCCTAATATGCGTGGTGGTTTCAGACGCGACGAAGACGGCTCTCAGGTGGTGTCCCATACGCTAGTTCAAAGCCTCGTAGTGTTCATTGTTTTAGGACTCATGCAACTCGCTTTCGCCCTCCACGTGCGCAATATCGCCATTGATGCAGCCTCGGAAGGAGCTCGATACGCAAGTTTGAGTGGAGCGTCTCTGATCGAAGGCGAAGCCAGAACGCGCGCCCTTCTTAATGCCGGTCTACACGCGGACCGAATTGACGTGATTGAAGCGCATACGGAGATTCAGTCGGGTGCCCCCTTGATTGTGATGACGGTGTCAACGCATCTGCCGGTGCTGGGCCCGTTTGGACCCGCGCGCACACTCACCGTGCGCGCCCATGCCTGGAAGGAGCCAACGTGAGCCACAATTGCGCCGAAAATGGTGAAGCCACTGTCGAATTTTTGGCTCTTGTGGTGGCCATTATCGTACCTTTGGCCTACTTCATTTTCACGCTCGCTACCGTTCAGGCCACTATTTTTGCATCGGAGGCCGCAGCCCGCGAATCAGCACGTATTCTCGCCCACGACCACACTCGAACCGCTTTTGCACAACGCCAAGTTGATCAGATTTTCACCGACTACCAAGCCGGTTCACCCCGCAACCTCGCCATCACCTGCGATCCCGCTCCGTGTAACGGGACCTCCACCGTTCACGTCCAGGTCGATGCCACCGTAGATCTACCGCTTATGCCCGACAGGTGGGCGGGCGCTCTTTCGCCGATCCCGATTCGCGTGCACGTCGCCATGCCCACCCACCGGGTGCATCTAGAACCATGAAATACGACGAATCTGGGCGTATCTCCATCTTGATTATCGGTTTGGCGGTGGTAGTCATCGCTTTTGTCTTAACTTCTGCCACCATCACCATCGTTCACCTGCAACGTCGAGCTCTCTACACCTGTAACGATGCGGTAGCGGTCGCATTAGCAACTCGCGTTGATGCCAGCGGCTACTACAGCTATGGGAAGCAGTTGCGGGATACGGATCTTAAGCTGAAAGCAGGTGAGATAATGAGGGAGTTTTCAGGCACAACCTGTGCGATAGGCCATAGTCAACGGATTGATTCAGCGACTATATCTACCGTGGGATTTACGGTTGAAATGTCGACAATCCCTGAAATTCCGCTTCTCCCGGCTTGGTTGCAACATCGGGTGCACCCTCCGCGTATCCGCGTTGCTTCCACAGCAACCGTGCATTAATCGCTTAGGCTGTAAGCGTGACTACCGAGTTTCCCGCTGAGATTGAGTCGTTGAGAGCGACGTTGGCCAATATCGTTGCCGTTACTCACCCCGATGAGTTACGCGCAAAAATAGCCGAACTATCCCAGAAAGCTACTGCTCCGGACCTGTGGGACGACCAGGACGCGGCGCAAGCAATTACCTCTGAGCTATCCTATGCGCAGTCCGAACTTGAACGCGTGGAAACAATGGCTGATCGTATTGACGATCTCGAAGCCATGGTTGAGTTAGCCTCCGAAGAAGCTGATGATCGCGAAGCCCTGCTTGAAGAGGCTGCAGATGACCTGCGTAAGATCCGTCAGTCTCTCAATGATCTCGAGATTAAAACATTATTGTCGGGCGAATATGATGAACGGTCAGCGGTGGTGACCATTCGTGCCGGAGCCGGCGGCGTCGACGCCGCCGACTTCGCTGAAATGCTGTTACGCATGTACCTGCGATGGGCGGAACGTAACGGCTATGCCACCAAGGTGATGGATACCTCCTACGCAGAAGAAGCCGGATTAAAGTCGACAACATTTGAGGTCAACGCCCCCTACGCCTACGGCACGCTGTCTGTTGAAGCCGGTACCCACCGTCTCGTACGCATTAGTCCTTTTGACAATCAAGGCCGACGGCACACCTCGTTTGCTGCAGTCGAAGTCATCCCGCTGATCGAAACTACCGATCACATTGAGATTCCGGATTCAGAACTTAAGGTGGACGTGTTCCGATCTTCCGGCCCCGGTGGGCAGTCGGTGAATACGACTGATTCGGCGGTTCGAATGACCCACCTTCCCACGGGAATAGTTGTGTCTATGCAAAATGAAAAATCGCAGATCCAAAACCGTGCGGCGGCAATGAAAGTTCTACAATCACGCCTTCTTGCACTTCGACATGAAGAGGAGCTGGCGGAAAAGAAAGCGCTTGCCGGAGACGTCAAGGCATCATGGGGAGACCAGATGCGCTCATACGTTCTCCAGCCCCACCAGATGGTGAAGGATCTGCGCACCGGGTGGGAAAGTGGAAATACGAACGCCGTTTTTGACGGCGAAATCGACGACTTTATAGCAGCTGGCATCCGCTGGCGCAAAGACCAACAGCACGAGAATAACTAGGGCACTCTATGATCCGATTCGACAACGTCACAAAGGTGTATACGCGTGGTGCGCTACCGGCGTTAGATCACGTGAATATCAATATTGAGCGCGGGGAGTTTGTTTTCCTGGTCGGTAAATCTGGCTCGGGTAAGTCGACTTTCCTGCAACTTGTCATGCGTGAGGAACAGGTCACTTCCGGGGAGGTGTGGGTGCTCGGACAGAATGTGCGTCAGCTTTCTCGCTGGAAGGTGCCGCATATGCGCAGACAAATTGGAATGGTATTCCAGGACTTCAAACTGTTGGAAAATAAGACCGTATATGAAAATGTCGCTTTTGCCATGCAGGTTCTTGGCAAACCGCGCCACCAAATCGAAACACAAGTGCCGGATACACTTGAACTCGTTGGTCTGCAGGGTAAAGAGCGGCGGATGCGCTGGGAGTTATCCGGCGGTGAAGAACAACGTGTAGCCATCGCGCGGGCAATGGTTAATCGTCCTCAGCTACTGCTCGCGGATGAGCCAACCGGTAATCTTGACCCGGAAACTTCATTGGGTATTATGCGCATTCTCAACCGAATTAACCGTAATGGAACCACCGTCGTCATGGCGACACACGATGCGGAAATTGTCGATCAAATGCGTAAACGCGTTATTGAATTGGATGACGGAAAAGTTATCCGTGACCAAACGGGTGGCGTTTATGGAGCGCAGGTGTAGGGATGAGATTTCGATATATTCTTTCGGAGGTCGGTAAGGGGCTGTCTCGCAATAAGGCGATGGCGGTGTCTGTTGTTCTCGTAACTTTTGTGTCGCTCCTATTTGTGGGATTCTCGGCGCTGGCGCAAATGCAGGTGTCGATGATGAAGTCCGAATGGTACGACAAGATCGAAGTGACGATCTTCATGTGCGCCAAAGAAGATAACGTCGCCTCATGTAATAAGACCGAGGCCACTGAGCAGGAGATCCGAGCGGTTGCGGATAAACTCGAATCCCCTGAGATGGCGAATTACGTCAAAGAATTCCACCAGGAATCTAAAGAGGAGGCGTATGAGAATTTCCAACGCCTCTACGGTGATAGCCCACTGGCAACTTGGACCACCGAGGATATGCTCCAGGTGTCGTTCCGCATTAAACTGGTGGATCCGCAACAGTACCGATACATCGAAGAAGCATTTACGGGTAGCCCGGGTGTTGCTCAAGTGCAGGATCAGCGGGAAATCGTGGAGCCCCTATTCCGCGTGGTTGATAACCTCAAGCTCATTGCCCTCGCGCTGGCGGGAGTGATGACCATTGCGGCAATCTTGCTCATCACCACCACCATTCGTCTATCGGCTATGTCGCGTGAAAAAGAAACCACCATTATGCGCTATGTTGGCGCCTCTAGTTTCACTATCCAAATGCCATTTATGATTGAAGGGGCGTTGGCAGCGCTCTTTGGCGCAATATTAGCGGTTGGCACGTTGAGGCTGGGTCTGCATCTGATCATTAATAAGTGGCTGGCGGGAGAATTCACGTGGATTCGTTTCGTCGGAACGAAGGAACTGCTTATTGTGGCACCGGGTCTCATTGTGGCATCAATTGTGCTCGCGGCCATCGCTTCCGGTGTTTCGTTGGCAAAATATACTAAGGTTTAATCTTAAGAATCGGTTATACGTGCACAAAGACGTTGGTACGGAGGGGAGACAGATGCGGTTAGCGCAGCGTTTCATCGCGGCTGTGGCCGTGTGTGGCGTGTCCATTGGTGCGTTGGGCGCCGGACTCGCTGTAACCTCTGGCGAGGCTATGGCATCGGAGCGCGATGATCAGGTGGCGCGGCGCAACCAAGCGGCCACTAAACGACAGCAGTTGGAAGCGCAGCTCGGCGGTATTGATCGAGAACTTGCCGAAGTGTACCTGCGTTTGGCGGATGTACGAGAACAGTTACCTGACGCCCGTGCTGATCTGGAGACAGCTCAGGCTGAATTAGCTGTTGCTAAGCGTGAACACGAGCAGGCAACTAACCGGTTGGCTGTAGCTGAAGAAGAGCTGGAAAATATCCAGGACCAGGTGCGTCAATCCGATGAGGAGTCGCAGGAAGTCTCAGCTGCGATTACGGGTTTAGCGCAGGATGTGTATCGCAATGGCGACACAGGATCACCGTTGCTTATTGCGATGACGTCGCAATCCACTGCCGATATTACGCAACGCGCGGCGACGGCTCAGACGATGGCTCGTACGCAAAGTCGCGCCATGGAAACCGCTCGTACTTCTCTCGCATTTGAAAAGAATCGTTCGGCGCGGCAAACTGCGGTGACGGAGCGAATCACCAGGCTCAAAGAACAGGCTGCTGAGAGCGAGGCCGCTGCCCAACGATGGCAGGATACGGCAACACAAAAATACAATGCTCTCCAAGAGCTCGAAGCAACGGAAGCTTCTCGCGCTGCCGATGTGGAAGCGATTCGCGGTCAAGCTGAACGGCAGATGGCTGAGTGGAATCAGGTCTACACCTCGGCGCAAGCAGAAATTTCTCGCATTGACGCCGAGAACCGGCGTCGTCAAGTGCAGTATCAACAATCCCAGGCGAGTTCCGGTGGCTCATCAGGTGGATCTGCTGCCAGCAGTGGGGGCGGTAGCTCTGTTAGTACTGGCGGCATCTTTGGATACCCGCTACCGTCGCGTTATCCGATTACCTCAGGATTCGGCTACCGCTATCACCCGGTTCTCGGTACTCGACGTCTGCATGCGGGCACGGATATTGGCGCCCCCTGCGGCACCCCGATCCTGGCTACTGCCAATGGTGTGGTGACAGCAGCCACTTACCATCATTCGGCGGGTAACTTCGTACGCCTCAACTACGGTATGATCGGCGGTTCTTCCTATCAGACGGTGTATATGCATATGTCAGGCTTCAACGTCTACAACGGGCAGTCGGTCAAACGCGGCCAGGTGATTGGGTATGTCGGTACAACTGGACGTTCCACGGGCTGTCACTTGCATTACGAAATGCACATTAACGGACAGGTAGTCAACGCCGCTCCGTATTTATGAGTCTACGATTGGGGTACTCAGCGGGAGCGATCACATCGGTGGGTCTAGCTGCCAATGGCTCAGTTGAGTAGGTCCTGGTATGCGCGTTGCGATCACCTTGTGTGAGTGGGGGGGGTGTCGCCTGGTGAAGCAAGTGGCGTACAATGGCCGTTCGGGAAAGTCATGACACAGGAAATGTAGCGATGCCAAAACAGTGGAAAGCGGAAAAGCCCACGGTTGCACAGCGAAATAAGGCCGCGGCCGACGCTAAGAAAGTCATCGCCCGCAATCGGCGAGCAACCCACGATTATTTTATTGAGGATAAACTCGAAGCCGGTATTGTCCTGACCGGAACCGAAGTCAAAGCTCTGCGCATGGGGCGTGCCTCTCTTGCGGAAGCGTGGGTTGAGATTTATGAGGGCGAAGTGTGGTTGCGGCAAGCACATATCCCCGAATATTCCCAGGGCACGTGGAATAATCACTCGCCGACACGAAAACGTAAACTCCTGCTGAACCGAGATGAAATTCTGCGGTGGGAGCATCGTTCGCAGGCGAAGGGCTATACGGTTGTACCGCTCGAGCTGTACTTCATTAGAGGTCGCGCAAAAGTTCTCATCGGGTTAGCCAAAGGTAAGCAGGAGTGGGATAAGCGCCAGGCGCTACGCGAACAGCAGGATAAGCGTGAGGCTCTGCGCGAAATCCAACGATTTGCAAAGGGGCATCGGTAGCCTCTCACGCATACCGAGGGCGGGGTCTGTGACCCGTCGGCTCTCCGTTGCGTGCGCGCGTCCTCCAGCTGTTGGCGGTCCACGAGCTTTTCCCAGTTTCACTGGCATGCAAAGGTACGAGCAACGAGCGCGAATACTCGTTTTCTCGCTTGCAGATGGAGGACGGAGTACCTCGGCGGAACGCAAACAGGTGGATGAAGTGTCGGGAAAACCTGTTTCTGGACGAAGTGCCCGTCTAGATTTGTGGCGGAGCATCCACAACACCTGTTGTAGCTGAGTTTAGGCGTATTTCCTGTTGGCAAATGCTACTACCGATGCGCCAGATGTCAGGAGGATCGCGGCAACCGCAAGCCCACGGATGTCAGAACCTGTCTTTGGTAGCTTACTCGGCGTATCCGGTGATGGGTCTGGTGTGGGCTCTGG